>JAVRKN010000068.1:0-7894 GCA_031962405.1 Athalassotoga sp.
AATTACTTTTTGAAGGTAAAACCTACGACGTAAATGAAGGAATTTTGAAAGAACTTTTGAAAGAACTTCATCTTGACTCAAAGATAGTTGGCGGCTTAATAGGTAAAGAGGTGGTGGATCTTTTCCATTTCGTAAAACAGGACGAGGTGATTACGCTTTTTACAATCGAAGATCCTAAGGCTGCCGAACTTTACAGGCACACGATGAGCCATATAATGGCACAGGCCATAAAGCGCCTTTACAAAAATGCGAAATTTGCCATAGGGCCAACCATAGAAAACGGCTTTTATTACGATATCGATGTTGATGTACCACTGAATGAAGAAGAACTTGGAAAAATAGAAACAGAGATGAAAAAAATCATCAAGGAAAATCTTCCTCTTGAAAAGATCACCATGAGTTCAGATGAAGCGATCAGGTATTTTGAATCTCAAAATCAACCCTACAAAGTTGAGATCATAAGAGATATAGGTGATTCTTCCGTAACACTTTACAAACAAGGTGAGTTCACAGATCTCTGCCGTGGTCCTCATATTCCATCTACAGGAATGGTTAAGAATTTCAAACTTCTCAACGTTGCAGGGGCATACTGGCGTGGCGATGAAAAGAACAAGATGCTTCAGAGAATATACGGGACGGCATTTTACAAAAAAGAAGACCTTGAAAGTTACATTAAAATGGTTGAAGAAGCTGAAAAGCGCGATCATAGAAAGTTAGGTCCTCAACTCGATCTCTTTTCCATTCATCCAGAAGTAGCACCGGGCATGATTTTCTTTCATCCTAAGGGTACTGTGATAAGGCGTGAACTCGAAAAGTATTGGAGAGAGGAACACAAGAAGGTCAATTACGTTGAAGTCGTTACTCCCATGGTCATGAATGAAGCTTTATGGAGACAATCTGGCCATTGGGATCATTACAGAGAAAATATGTATTTCACGGAAAAAGAAAATCAAATGTACGCCATAAAGCCGATGAACTGCCCAGGACACATAATGATATACAAGTCTCAAACCAGAAGTTATAAAGATCTTCCCATAAGAATGTGTGAACTTGGCACTGTGCATCGCTACGAGAGAAGCGGTGTTTTACATGGCCTTTTCAGAACGCGCGCTTTTACACAAGACGATGCTCACATATTCTGTACCCAAGATCAAATTGAAGATGAGATAAAAGGCGTAATTTCTCTTATCGATAAGACTTACAAACTTTTTGGTTTCCCTTACAAAGTCGAACTTTCAACGAGGCCTGAAAATTCTATGGGCTCAGATGAGATATGGGAAATATCGACAAATGCCCTGAAAAATGCCCTTGATCACCTCAAACTTGATTACCAGATAAATGAAGGCGATGGAGCTTTCTACGGTCCAAAGATAGATTTTCACGTGAGAGATTCGATAGGCAGAACATGGCAATGTGCAACCATCCAACTTGATTTTCTCATGCCAGAAAGATTTGAAATATCTTACGTTGGTTCGGATAATCTCGAACACAGGCCTGTCATGATTCACAGGGTTATATACGGATCGATAGAAAGGTTTATAGGAATTCTCATAGAACACTACGCAGGCGCTTTTCCAACGTGGATCGCTCCAGTTCAAGTAATTGTTTTGCCGATATCGGATAAACACGTTGAATATTCTAAAAATGTTTTAAAACTCCTTGACGATAACGGTATAAGAGCCGAAATCGATGACAAGCCAAGGAAGATAAATTACAAGATAAGGGAATCTCAACTCCAAAAGATACCTTACATGCTGATCGTGGGAGACAAAGAGATTGAAAATGGAAGCGTGTCTGTGAGGTTAAGAAATGGCAAAGATCTTGGGGATATTAAGATTGATGATTTCATATCCAAGATTTCCGAAGAGATAAAAAGCAGAAGTCAAGTTTCAGTCTACGGAGATTGATATGGCTTATGAAGATTGGATCAAACCTTCCATAAGGGTGAGAATTTCTGAATCAGATGTGCATTACGCGGGCGGCCTCGTTGATGGGGCAAAGATTATGCAATTTTTTGGGGATGTTGCAACGGAACTTTTGATAATCTCGGATGGAGACGAAGGACTTTTCAGGGCATACGATATGGTTGAGTTTTTGGCACCAGTTCATGCCGGAGATTACATAGAAGTGTACGGGAAAATAACGGAATTTGGGAATACTTCAAGAAAGATGTATTTCGAGGCTTACAAGGTTATAGTTCCAATTGAAGGAAAAGAAGGCGCATGTGAAGTGCTTGAAAAGCCTTTACTTGTTGCAAAGGCAAGTGGGACGTGCGTTGTGCCTCTTGGAAAACAAAGGAAAATTAAAAGAGTATGAGCGCAGATAAACTTATAATAACGGCAGCCGTTTGCGGTGCAGAAGTTACAAGAGAACAAACTCCTTACATTCCTTTGACTCCAGAAGAAATAGCAAATGAAGCATTTTTATCCTATAAGGCTGGGGCTTCCATAGTTCATCTTCACGTCAGAGACAAATTTGGGAAACCCACCCAAGACGTTGAAGTTTTCAAAAGAGTTGTTAACCTTATAAGAGGTAAATGTCCCGATCTTATAATTCAAGTTTCGACTGGCGGAGCCGTGGGCATGACGCCTGATGAAAGAGTTCAGTCGATATATTCAGGGGCTGAAATGGCCTCTCTTGATACCGGTACAACGAATTTCGGCGATGATATCTTCGTGAACGATTTGCCTCTTATACGTAATTTTGCATCGAAGATGGCTGAAATTAACGTGATGCCGGAATTCGAGTGCTTTGAATTGGGGCACATTTCAAATGCTTTAAAAGTTGTTAAAGAGGGTATAATAAAGAGCCATCTACATTTTAACTTTGTTTTGGGTGTACCGGGTTCATGCCCTGCAGATGCGAGAAATCTCATGAGAATGATTGATTCAATTCCACAAGAAGCGACTTGGACAGTTTCTGGAATTGGAAAACATGAGTTCGAAATGGCTGCCATTGCAATTGTAATGGGTGGCAATGTAAGGGTAGGACTTGAAGATAACATATACTTGTCAAAGGGAGTACTTGCAAAATCCAACGCTGAACTTGTTGAAAAAGTGGTAAGAATGGCAAAAGAATTAGGCCGTGAAATCGCAACTCCAATGGATGCAAGAAAAATTTTGAACATATAAAAGTTTCTTAATTGAAAGGAGGAATAATTCAAGTGTTTGACAAAATCGTATTGGCTGCAGCTCCAACTTCATCTGCTCCTCAATCAACTACTCCAACAACGAGCGGGGGGGATACGGGTATATTGACGATGATAATTTGGCTTGTTGTTATCGTTGCAATCTTCTACTTCCTTTTGATCTTTCCGCAGAGAAGGCAGAAGAAAAGTTTTGAGAATTTAATGAACAACCTTAAAAAGGGAGACACGGTTGTAACGATTGGGGGAGTAATTGGAAAGGTAACGGATATAAAAAATAACACCGTGAAGTTGAGAACTGGAAACACAGAGATGGAAATCACAAAGAGAGCCATCTCATCCGTTATAAAAAGCGAGAGTGCTGATGAAAAGAAAAGCGACGAAGATTCAAAAGACACAGATCAGTCAGAACCCAAAGATTCAAGCGGAAAATGAGTGGAGGTGAATGGGCCTTAGGCCTTTTTGATGAGATACGGTAGAATAAGGGCAATAGTAGTAATTGTTGTTTTATTTGTTGTACTCTTCTTTCTGTTCTATCCCATGAACCCTTCCAACACAGGCTTATTTGCCAACATACCTTTGGGATTGGACATTAAAGGTGGTTCGTTGCTGGAATATACCTTTTCAGGCGATGTTACCCCAGATACAGCAAATCAGGTTGTCACGATTTTAAGAAGAAGGCTTGATGATGCCAATTTCACCGAAGCAAATGTTGCAAGTCTTGGAAATAACGGCATAAGAGTTGAAATTCCTGGCATAGATAACCCACAACAGGCTGAATCCTTGATAGGTCAAAGGGGAGAACTTTACTTTGCTCAGGTATTAGATACGGTTCAGTCAGCAGTTCAACCTGCTCCAAAGATAGGCCTTCAATATGCCGGTGCTCAATGGCTTAAAACGTCAGATCCGAGCATGCCACCTAACACTTGGTATCTTGTCAACAGAAATATTCAGGTTGGTGCTGGCACGCTTCAGTTAAGTGGAAGTGAAGTTTCAAATGCTTCCGTTGCCATGAATACCTCAACTGGCGGTTGGGAAATAGACCTTTCTTTTAATTCTAAAGGAGCACAGGATTTTTACCAGATAACTCAGGCGCTTGTTGGAAAGCCGTTGGCCATAGTACTTGACAATAACGTTTTAAGTGCCCCAATAGTCCAGCAGGCAATACAGGGCGGTCGTGCACAGATAACCGGAAATTTCACTTACAAACAGGCACAAGAACTTGCAGCCCTTATAAGGAGTGGGAACTTACCTGTAACTTTGAATTTAAGTGAGGAGCAAACTATTGGGCCAACCTTGGGTGCCGATGTTGTGCGTACAAGTATAATCGTCGGATTGATAGGCATGGCAATAGTGCTTGCTTACATGTTGATTTACTATGGCCCGCTTATGGGTATGGTTGCAGATCTTGCACTTGTTTACAACGCCTTCTTCGTGTTGGGAATGCTCGCTTTAACTCATGGAATTCTGACTCTTCCAGGCATGGCAGGTATCATCCTCACAATAGGAACGACTGTGGATGGCAACGTCATAATCTTTGAGAGAATAAAAGAAGAGATGAGAACGGGCAAAACGTCAAAAGCCTCCATAACGGCAGGCTTCACAAGATCGACTGCTGTCATACTCGATGCCAACATCTCAACTTTGATAGTTGCCTTCGTACTTTACTACTTTGGTACAGGTTCGATAAAGGGCTTCGCAGTAACACTTACAATAGGTATAATTGGAACGATCTTCACGTCCTTGATCTTCTCAAGAGTTTTGATGGATTTGATTGCACCGGCCGTGAAAAACAAATACCTCCCGTCGACACCAAATGCTGGACAGGCAAATTTTGTTCAAAGTGATAAAGCCAATCAAAAGAATACGACTCCTACC
The DNA here is from genome assembly GCA_031962405.1 of Athalassotoga sp. Classification (GTDB taxonomy): domain Bacteria; phylum Thermotogota; class Thermotogae; order Mesoaciditogales; family Mesoaciditogaceae; genus Athalassotoga. Next base: position 5,024 of record JAVRKN010000068.1, read on the forward strand.
AACAAAGGTTCTAATAAAAACCAAAAGGGAGGTAATCAACGATGAGAAAGATGATAGATTTCGTTGGACCAAGATACATCTTCATAGGTATATCTTTGGCTGTAATAGCGCTTTCTATCGTTTTTATACTTGTAAGAGGCTTTAATTTTGGAGTTGACTTTGCTGGCGGTACCATGATAACGGCCTCCTTCAACAAAGCAGATCTGTCTATTTCGCAGGTCAGAAGTATTTTTTCCAAGGCCGATCCAAACTTTGAAAATGCAAGCATAATTAAACTCACCTCTATGACTGGTAGTGGAACGAATACCGAGAAATCTCTTTTTGATCTGACGGTAAAACAATTTTACAATGCCTCTGCAAGGGCAAAATTGAATTCAGATGTTCAAAGCGTTGCAAGTAAAGAAGGATTACAAGTTAAGTTTGAATCTTTTGAAACGGTAAGCGGTTATGCAGCAGCGGGATTAAGGCAATCGGCAATATGGGCATCCATAGTCGTCTTGATACTCTTATTGATTTACATTGCGATAAGATTCCAATTTGTTTTTGGGGTCGGAGCCGTGGCTTCTCTTGCCCATGACTTGATAATCACAGCAGGCCTTTACTCGATCTTTTGGATGACGTTTGACAGTACAGTTGTGGCAGCGTTGCTAACCTTACTTGGATATTCTCTAAACGATACGATAGTTGTTTATTCGAGAATAAGGGAAAATTTGAAGAAGATGCACGGAAAGCCAATAGATGAGATAGTAAATGTCTCCATAAACGAAACTCTCTCAAGGACTATAAACACATCTTTAACGACCTTCATAGTGGTCTTCACCTTATTTCTCTTTGCAAGTTCAACCTTAAGGCCATTTGCGTTTGGAATGAGTTTTGGAGTCATAACTGGAACTTATTCCTCAATATACATAGCAAGCCCTATACTTATAGGATGGCTTTCAAGAAGAAGAAAGGCCATGGTAAAAAGATAAATGCAACTTTACAAATAAAAAAGCCCCTTTTCGGGGCTTTTTTTAATGCAAAATTATTTTATTGACCAAGTAGATCTTTTGTTACCTCTTGTTGGGCAAGTTGCAAAGCCTCTTGTGGTGTTTTCTTAAAGAACATTGCATCAGAAACAAGCGTTCCAACGTCATTTCTTATCTGGCTCCATGCGGCTATACCAGGATCAGAAGAACCGTAAGGAATCTGAGAAACCAAAATATTGGCCATAGGATTGGAAGCAGCATAGTTTTTCCATGCCTGAGTTTCGACGGCACTCTTTGTTACAGGCAGATAACCAGTCTTTATGGCCCAGAAAGCCTGAATTTGAGGACTTAACAAAAATTTCACGAACTCCCATGCGGCTTGTTGTTCTTCAGGCGTTGCCGTGTTGAAGATGGCAAGATCTGTTCCGGCAAATGGTGGAGCCTGGGTTTTCCATGATGGCACTGGTGCTATGGTCCAAGAGAATTTTCCTCCAACGCTGTTTGCCGTATAAGATAAACCTGCCGATGTGTCTATGTACATTGCTATCTGGCCATTTCCAAATGGGCCGTCTAAATATCCACCCTGTGCAAGCACATCACCACTCTTTATCATGTTGACAAGTGTTTGAAGCGTTTCAAGCGCAACTGGCGTGTCCAGGGTGGCTTTCGTGTAATCTGAGTTTATAAAGTCGGCTCCATTTTGCCTCAAGAAAACTTCATAAGTATCCACCGTTGTTCTAAGTCCGAGCGCGTATTGAATGACCTTTCCAGAAGAGTCTTTTATCGTCAGAAGCGGAAGATCTTTTATGAGTTCAGGAACTGTTTTCGGAATGCTCACGCCAGCGAGGGCCAAAGCATCCTGGTTGACAAACATTACGTATATTGATTTGTTGAAAGGCAAGGTGTAAATTTTTCCATTCCAGGTATTGGCTTTCAAGAAAGGCTCCCATATATCATTTAATTGACTCTGAGAAAGCCCAATTTGGGGATTATCTATGAAGGTTTGCATCGGCTGAATGACATTTGATTTCATCAAAGCAGCAGTCCAGTTTGAGTAAACCTGACTCATGGTGGGCAAGCCACCGCCAACGGCACTTGCCAGTAGTTTTTCCTGCAAGGTTGCATAACTTCCAACGTATATGGCTTTTACTTCTATGTTTGCATGCTGGGAATTGAAGGTATCAACTATCTGGCTTAAGGTTTTACCCAGGTCGCCACCCATTGATTCCCAGAAAGTCACAACCGTCTTTGAAAAGATCATACCAGCCATCAAAAGAGATATGGCCAGCATCACGACAAGAACCTTTTTCATCGGTGATCCCTCCTTTTCGATATGTTACCAGCCTTAGCCCTATATTCTACCACACCAAGGTTTCTTATTCAACATTTCAAAGACCTGTTCAATCGTTTTGGTGACATCTCCAGAGGTATCTATGACTAAATCTGCCCTCTTTAAATACTCCGATCTTGGCATCTGAGAATTTATCCTTTTAAGCGCTTCCTCGTAACTGAGATGGTCTCTTGAGATAATCCTTTGAATTCTTATCTCATCTGGACAATCTGCGACTACGACAAAATCAACGTATTTATCGAGGTTCATTTCAAACAAAACTGCAGCCTCCACGAATATCTCATCATTTACGGCGCTGAGTTCTTTGAATTGTTGCAAAATTTCATCTTTTATTTTTTGATGCATTATGCAATTTAATTCCCTCAACTTTTCTTTGTCCGAGAAAACTATTAAGCCAAGTTTTTTTCTGTCAACTTTCCCATCTGCACTCAAAACATCGCCAAAACGCTTTACGACTTCGGATTTCACGTCGTCACGTTCAAGTACTTCGTGACCGATTACGTCCGCATCTATAACTGGATAGCCACGACTTCTAAGATATCTTGAAATAAC
>JAVRKN010000069.1:0-1468 GCA_031962405.1 Athalassotoga sp.
TATGCCATTTGCTGTTTTACACGGCTCCAGCATATGCCCCATCGAAATCTGGTCCTCACTTCGTTGCGGAGGATTTCTCTGGGGCATTATGCTCTCCGCCTTACTATGTCTTTTTGCTGATCACTCGTCACGCGTTACGCGTCACTGTTTTCCCGCTTCGGCATGTGCCTCCTCGATGTCTGGTCCTCGCTTCGCTGCGGAGGTCATCTCGAAGGCATCCTGCCCTACGCTAACTAAGATTCGGAATCTAAAAAAGATTTAGTATATAATAGGATGAAAGGTAAAAAGGACTCTTTGGCTTTGAAATCAAGGGGTGACTTAGTGGATAAAATAGTGGTACAGCCAGACAACATTTACAACATGGATTGTTTGGAAGGAATGAAATACATTGAGAATGAATCGATAGATCTCGTGATAACGGATCCTCCATTTGCCATAGACTTCAAAGCAAAAAAACCGAACTATCACAGAAAAAGTTCAAAGGTTTTGGAAGGATACACTGAAATTCCCAAAGAATATTACTATGAATTTTCATTGAAATGGATGAAAGAAGTTTACAGAGTTTTGAAGGATTCTGGGAGTATGTACGTGTTTTCTGGATGGAACAATCTAAAAGATATACTTAATGCCATTGATGATGCTGGATTCATAACTGTAAATCATATTATCTGGAAATATCAATTTGGAGTTATCACAAAAAGAAGGTATATAACTTCTCATTACCATTGTCTTTACGTGTGCAAAAATGAAAGAAAAAGGAAATTTTTCCCTTATGCAAGATTTGATAAGAATGAAAGAGGCAAAAACAATCATTCTTTGCATTATCTTGACAAAGAAGACGTTTGGATCATAAATAGAGAATACTGGAACGGAGATATAAAAACCCCAACAAAATTGCCACTTGAATTGATAAAGAAGATACTTCAGTATTCAAGTGAAGAAGGAGATGTCATACTCGATCCATTTTTAGGCTCCGGGCAGGTAGCCGTCGTTTCAAAAATGATGAATAGAAGGTACATTGGCTTCGAGATCGTTGAAGATTATTATAAATTTTCAAAAGAAAGACTTGAAAGTGGAAAATATAGGATGAAAGATAAAAAAGGCATCGATATATTAACTTTATTTGATACAAAATAGAGGTTGTGTATGGAAAAAACGTCACATTTAATCTTTGAAATTGCCAAAATCGGAAAAAACAACAAAATCATTCCGCCACTTATGTCTGTTAAAGCATTTAGTCATTTTTTTACAAATGGTAAGATCAACATCAATGAACTTGACGAACTTGATGGGCCATGGACAAGAAGAGAGATTCTTGCGCGATATCTACTCTTAAATGCTGTGCTTGATCAAGGCCCAGATGTGATAGGAGTAAGGGAACTTTTAAAAAATGTCACAAATGAATTGTATAAGAATGAAGTAAGAATATTCCATCGTCCACTGGATTTTTTCAAAGAATTAAACCTTT
>JAVRKN010000069.1:1568-7858 GCA_031962405.1 Athalassotoga sp.
GTGCTTGATCAAGGCCCAGATGTGATAGGAGTAAGGGAACTTTTAAAAAATGTCACAAATGAATTGTATAAGAATGAAGTAAGAATATTCCATCGTCCACTGGATTTTTTCAAAGAATTAAACCTTTCTATCGACAGTATATTGCTTTCTCATGAATCTATCAAGAAAATACGGGCCAAAGAATGGGCAAAAATGAACAATTCAAATTCCGAAAGATATAACTTATTTTTCGCCCAATCTCAAAGGGGACTTGTGTCTATCAAAGAAGTACTTGATTACGGTATACATAGATGGGGAGTTCCTTTAAGCGTTCCGTACCTTTTAGAAAAAGACCTTATGAGTAAATCTAAAGTTTCTGCTCAACCACTTATCGATTATTTGGAGAGTTTTGATTCTTCTGAAATAATGGCAAAACAACTGAAAAGCAATGAAAGATATGGTCTTGGAAGTGCAATAGGAGATAAAGCAACTCATCTATTTGCAAAATGGTATGTTCACACTTTTCAACTTGCCTCGCGAAAAGATGATGGGTGGGACGAATGGTCTTATGAAACACCTTTTGATAGTAATGCTGGTCGAATTTTATTCAGGACAGGTTTTTTACTTTCAATGGCGGAATTAAAAGATTACGGTAAGTGGGGTGTAATACAAAAAGAAAGAGGAAAATCTGGGAAAAGTTATATAAGGGTTACAAATATTCGTGGTAAAAGATCGACAAAGTTTAAGGATGAAAATTTTGTGAAAAATTACAAAGAGATAGTCACTCAACATATGAAAATAAAGAAAAATGCAACTTCATCTTTTGAAATACAAAAAATACCAAATGCTATTTTATTAGGTACCAATTATGGCATAGGTGACTTTGATGATGGAATTATGTTCATAGGAACAAATTATTGTTTCAACGATGATCACCCCAATTGTTATAGTTGCCCAATCAAAAAATCATGTTATGCCTTCCAAAAAGACAGATCTTTGATAGAAAATTACACAACATGATTTATACTGATTCAACTTTAAAAGTTGGATTCCTCTTGGGATTATGCTCTCCGCCGTACTTTCATCACTGTATTTTCCATTTGTTTAACTTTTGAAACATATTTGGTATAATTTATATGTGATTCAGGATTTCATAAAGAGGTGTTTTGATGTTAAAATTAAGGTTTTACGGCGATCCAATTCTTAGGAAAATTTCAAAGGCAGTCCAAATCGGGGAATTGAAAGAAGATCTTTTGAAAGAGATGAGCGAGATCATGTACACTCAAGACGGTGTAGGACTTGCCGCACCGCAGGTTGGCATTTCGAAAAGATTTTTTCTTTACGATATAGGAGAACGTCTTAACGTGGTTGTTAATCCAGAAATATTGGAAAAATCAAAAGAAACGGAGTTAGGACAAGAAGGGTGTTTGAGCATCCCAAACATATACGAAGAAATTTCTAGATCGACGTGGATCAAGGTGAAATACGAAGATGAACGCGGTAATCTTTTCGTCAGGGAATTAACCGGCTACGAGGCGCGAGTCTTTCAGCACGAATTAGATCACCTTAACGGAAAACTTTTCATAGATTATTTAAGTTTGATAAAAAGAAGAACGCTTAAACCACAACTCGATGAGATAAAGGAAAAGGGAGAAGCGGTTTTGAAGGAAAAGGTTCAATCGCCGCAGGGTATAAAAAGTGTCTAATGACGTTGCTTTCTTTGGATCCTCTGAATTTGCAGTGCCGATCCTCAAATCCATCCTTTACTCGAATTCAGGAAATGTAAGGTTGATTGTAACTCAAGTACCACGCATGGCAGGGCGCAACAGGCATTTAACGCCAACGCCTGTTTCAAAATTCGCCCGAGAAAATGGATTAGAAGTCGTTGAGGTTGAAAATGTCAACGACGAAGGATTCATAAAAACTTTAAAAGATCTAAAAATTCAACTTGCAATTGTCGTTGCTTTCGGACAAATTCTCAAACCAAAATTGCTTGACTCTGTACCAGAGGGTTTTTTTAACGTCCATGCATCTTTGCTGCCAGCGTACAGGGGTGCGGCTCCAATTCAAAGGGCTTTGCTTGACGGAGTTGAAGAGACTGGCATTACGATATTCAAAATAGATGAAGGCCTTGACACGGGTAAAATTGCTCTCGCCAGGAGTATAAAGGTAGATCCCTTGGACACCTTCGATACTTTGAGTGAAAAACTTTCAGCGCTGGGAGCACTTTTGATAAACGAATTCATGAAAAACACCAAAATCCCACTTAAAGATCAAATTGGAAAATCTTCTTACGCTAAAAAGATAACTTCAGAAGAAACCATTATAAAGTGGGATTATCCCGCGGGCAAGATTGGTAATTTGATAAGAGCCTTCGATTCATCTCCTGGGGCAAAAACCACTTTAAAGGGAGAAACTGTCAAGATTTTCGGTTTCAAGGGAATTTCACAGATGCGTGGAAGGCCAGGAGAAATTTTGAAAATAAATTCTGAGGCAACAATCGGGTGCGGGGACTCTTCGATTGTGGTATCAAAAATTCAATTCCCATCTAAGCGGGTGATGAGTTTTGGCGAAGCCCAAAATGGGCGCAAAATTACTTCTGGTCTTGTTTTTGACTCTTAGCCTTTTAAAGGTTTACGGCGTGCAGATTCAGATAAACGGCAATCTTGGTCTTTCTTACGGTTTCGGCAATCAATCCGTTCTCCAAAACATGGGCGTTGAAAATGGTCTTTCATTTGATCAACAAATTCAATTTCTCTTAAGCGGTCAGATTGAGGATGGACTTTACGTTTCGGCAAATGTTGGAACTCAGACGACAAATTTAACGCTTTACTACGTACCGTTAAACATTCAACTTGGAAATGTCACTGCCTCTGCTTACGGTATAAATAATTTTTCCATTTTTGGGATCAAAACAAGCAATTTTTCCTTCGGACAATTGTACGGAAATATCTTGAGCACCACGGTAACCGTTTCTCCATTGATACCGTACGTGACAATTGGCGCTATACTTTATGGGAGCGTTGTGATTTACTCGGATGGTCAAGTCTTAAGTCCAAATGCTTATTCAATTGATTACACAACGGGAACGATTTATTTCTCAAATTTAGCGTCAACGAAGAGTTTCACGATTGAATATCAAAGTGGCGCTGTGAGCAGCGGCCTTTATCTTTTGACAACTTCCGTCGGGACAAAAGAAGATGGTTATAATCTAAACGGTACTTTTTGCACCGTTTTTTCAACTCCATCTGATCAATTTTTTGGCATTGGGAGCATCAAAAACAACCTATTTTCATTTCAAGGAGCCCTTAACGTAGATCAAACGCCATCTTTTAAAGTTGAAATGACAGGAAATGATTTTTTTTTTGGAAAGGAATTAAAAATGGATCTCTTTTACGTCTCCGAAGGCTTTAGATATCCGATGGGTATAGTCCAAATCCCGGGAATTGGTGGAAATGTGTCTTTCGGTTCCATGGACATCTCATTTAACAAGGATTATTTTGGTATAACTGCCAGCGGTTCTTCAATCAACGCCTCTTTGGAAATAGGCACTCAAAACGGCATAAATGCGTCGGTTGGATGGAATAACTTTCAAACTGCTTTAAGCATTTCATCATCAAATGTTACTACTTTTGAATCTTTTTCAAATGACATTTTCACTCTCATGTTAGGTCAGAATCTTTCAAATTCCACAAACTGGTCAGTCTTGCAAATTGCAACGCCGGTAAGCCTTGAGGCGAGTCTTACTTCTTACGGATTTGGCCTTTCTTTGTCAAAATTAATCGGCCCATCCGTCTTGAATGCCTCTTTTTCAAATTTTCAAAACTCCATTCAATCAAGTTTAGGCGTATCAAACATGTTGGTCGCGGGATTTCCTTTATCATGGAATGTCCAAATTTCTAAGGCTTCAACTTTGTCGATCTCGGGAAATCTAAGCCTTTCCGTTCCGATGGGCACAATCAGCCTTACGGCGACAACTTTGCCCGCTTTTGAACTTTCTTTTTCCAACAGTACATGGAACTTAAGTGGAGAGATTTGGAACAATGGGTGGAATGTAAGTGCTGGTATTCAAGAAATTTTTCAGACGCTAACTTTGAGCGCCAACGTTGAATTTGAAAACTATCAAAATCAATTTGGAGGATGTATTTCTTTGAACCTAAGTGGTCAAATATGAAGATTGAAAAGATGGTAGCCGGTGGATACGGCCTCGGTAGAAAAGATGGAAAGATATATCTTGTCAAAGGTGCATATACTGGAGAAGACGTTGAAGTAGAAATTGAAAAGCAATTAAAAGATGTGGCCTTTTGCAATGTCAAAGGTGTTAACCTCCCTTCTCCAAACAGGCAAATTCCCGTGTGCGAGCATTTTGGATCGTGTGGTGGATGCGATTGGATGGACCTTGAGTACTCAGCACAACTCGAATATAAGCAAAGCATATTCGTGGATCAGATGAAGCATACAGCAAAGGTAGATATGCCATATCCGCAGATAATTCCAACTTCGAGATATTTTTACAGAAACAAGGTTGAATTTGCGATCAAAGACGGAAAAATTGGATATTTCAGTAAAAATTCTCACAACTTCGTTGAAATAAAAACATGTCACATAATTTCAAAAGTTTTGAACGATGTAAAGAGTGAGATTCAAAAATACGATTTAAAATATTTTGATCATCTTATCATCCGTGAAAGCGATAAAAGGAAAATGGCGATCTTCGTTTCCAAAACTCCTCAAAAAATACCCGACGTTGAGGCAGATGAGATCGTGTCTCTTGTTAACAATTCGCGCGTTGTTGTTGCTGGCCATCAAAAAATCATCAAGGGAAATGGATATCTTGAAATTAGGGTAAAGGACATAATTTACAGAATACCACCGAAATCTTTTTTTCAAATCAACTACGAGGGCGCTGAGATCCTTTCATCTAAAGTTTCTGAATATGCCGGAAGTGGTCAAAATTTACTCGATCTGTATTGTGGCGTGGGTTTTTTCACGCTTCAGATTGCCAAAAATTTTGATCGTGTAGAAGGCATTGAAAGTTCTCCTTCATCTGTGATTGAAGCAAGGAACAATGCAAAATTAAATGGAATTTCTAACGTCGAATTCACGATCTCAAAAACATCAAAATTCAATTTTTCAAATTACGATGTCATCATAGCCGATCCACCAAGAAGCGGCATTGATAAAGAAACTATGGACGCCATTGTTGGGGTAAGGCCAAAGAAATTTGTTTATGTTTCTTGCGATATCTCAACTTTTGCCAGAGACGCTTATAAATTGATACAAAAAAGGTATAAAATAAAAGATGTGGTGCTTGTGGATCTCTTTCCACAAACGCATCATTTCGAAATCGTATCTCTATTTGAAAGGGAAGAGGTGATTTAAATGTTAAAAGTTGGGGACACTGCTCCAGATTTTTGCCTTCCAGATCAAGATGGGAAGAATTTTTGCTTGAAGGATCTTAGAAATAAATGGGTTGTGCTTTACTTTTATCCAAAAGACAACACTCCAGGATGCACCGCAGAGGCTATATCTTTTACGGAGCACAAAGACGAAATAGCCGGTCTTAACGCTGAAGTTGTGGGCATAAGTGCCGACACCGTTGAAAGCCACAAAAAGTTCATAGAAAAAAGAAAGTTAAACATAAAGTTGTTAAGCGACACGGAAAGAAAAGTGATAGAACTCTATGATGCAAAAGGAATGTTGGGAACGACAAGAAGCACTTTTTTAATAGACCCAACTGGTAAAATAGCCAAGATATGGGCCAAAGTTAGCGTCAACGGCCATGCGGACGACGTGGTATCCTCCATTTCTAATCTAAAGGTGAGATGATGAATTTCGATAAATCTTCCTTTGAAAAGATGAAGACAGAGATCAAAGAACTTGTTGAGACCAGAGAAGATAAACTTCAGTCTATATGTCAATACCTTTACGATCACGTTCCATATTACAATTGGGTAGGCTTTTACCTCGTCGATGGATCAAAAAAACTTAAACTCGGGCCCTACGTTGGAGAACCAACAGTTCACACAACGATATCTTTTGGTCAGGGCATTTGCGGGCAGGCTGCTCAGACAAAGCAAAATTTCGTGGTGCAAGATGTCTCAAAAGAAACTAATTACCTTTCGTGCAGTCCTAAAGTGAAAAGCGAGATCGTGATACCAATGATGAAAGGAGATAAGGTCATCGGGGAACTTGACATAGACAGTCATTATCTTTCTCCTTTTGATGAAAAAGACGAATCATTTTTGGAATGGATATGCAAATTGGTAAGCGATGTACAATCGTGAAATGGCCTATGGCCAATAGCGTAT
>JAVRKN010000070.1:0-7829 GCA_031962405.1 Athalassotoga sp.
GAGGAATTTTTATGTTATTTTCTTTGAGCGCCTTGATAACGCCAAATGCCATCAAATCGTTGTAAGCAAATATGCCGTCAAATTGCACGCCGTCGCGAACCAATTCAATAACCGATTTGTATCCGCCGTCTATTTCTATTCCGCCGGTCTTTATAAGCCTTTCTTCGATCTCAATGCCAGCCTCTTTAAGGGCCATCTTGTATCCTTCGCATCTTTCTATTGATGCGGTGTTGTAAGATTGAGCCCCTATGAAAGCTATTCGCTTGCACCCCCTTTCAATAAGATGCTTAGTTGCCCTGTAACCTCCGTCGACTTCGTCGCTGTATACCATCGGAATCTCAATTGATTCAAATTCTTTTATGTGTCTTCCAACTATGACGAATGGAACTCCCAAATTTCTAAGCATGAACAAATCATCATATTTTTCCTGATTTGGAGCTATTAAAAGGCCATCAACGCGCCTTTGGATGAGCGTATGAACTGCCTTTACCTCTCTTTCGTAACTCCTCGAGGTATTTGCAAGAATTATCTGATATCCTCTTTCTTGGGCCTGAGACTCGACTCCCTTTAGCACTTCAGCCCAGAAAGGGTTGGCATTGTCTTCTATGATAACTCCTATTGTGTGGGTTTTTTGAAATTTCAAAGAAGCGGCAAAACGATTGGGAACATATCCCAATCCTCGTGCAGTTTCTGATACCTTTCTTCTTGTTTCTTCACTTACATCCTGTCTTCCGTTGAGGGCTCTTGATGCTGCGCTTAGAGAAACACCGGCAGCTTTAGCAACGTCTTTCAAAGTAATGTAACCCATTTTTTGCCTCCGCAATCGATACCGGAATCGATTCCGATACAATTTATACACTCTAATTTAAAAATTGTCAAACCAAATTTAAGGTGTTTAAGGGCAATTTTGGCACTTTTTCCGTTGATATTGGCCGTTATTTCGTTTATTTGTACGATATCATGGTTTATCTAAGAATATCATCAAAATGCTGTGCGAATAGGTATTGATTTCTAAAAATTAATCGTTCATGTTGTATAATGTACTAAACTTTTTAGCCCTAAATCTCATAGCGGAGTTCATGATGTCGTAGAAGAATCTGATTTTTAAGAATAATTTTTTCTAAAAATTCGAACAAAATCACCATCTTTTTCGTCTAAATTATAAAATATATACACCATCCCCTTTTTTGAGTTATGAAGTTACCTCCCTGTTTCCCCTAAAACAAGGGCTCTCACTAAGAGCCCTTGTTTTATCGTAAAATGATATAACTGATTATCCTTGTGAAATAACAAAAATTCTAACTCTCAAGATCACGCTTTAGAGAGGGGGGTAAAGCATGGTCGGGTATGATCATACCAGGGCGGGTCCAAAAATAAAAATGTGGTGATTTTCGATCAAAATGCTGGAGATGCTTGTGGCGTAAGGGATTGCGTGATCTGGATTTTGTGGGGTGACATACAAAAATTTACAATCATTTTACCAAGATTTATTCAAAGATTATTCGTTATGGATCACGAATGTAATAAAACCTGCAAATATAATTATAAAAACATCTTTTATAAACACAACATACAACATAATTGACTAACTTTAAATATGAAATGACTAACCACTTTGATATCCTCAATTCAATTAACTTCCTTGCCATGGTAAAATTGTAATATCCTTGGGGGCATCATGCTCTCGGCTAAGATTCGGAATTTAAAGTTGGTTTAGTATAAGTGCACTGAAGAAAGGATTTGATTTATGAAAAATGTTGTCATAACAGGAAGTACGCGAGGATTAGGTTTTTGTATGGGTAAAGAATTTCTGAATGCTGGATGCAACGTGACATTTTCAGGAAGGGGAGAAAAACCAAATGAAAATTTAAAATCATTTATGGAACTCCATAAAGATCAGACCCTTTATGTTCAGTGTGATGTTAGGAAGATTGATTCAATAGAAAATCTATGGAATGAATCTGTTAAGAAGTGGAAAGGGATAGACATATGGATAAACAACGCAGGCGTGAACTATCCGGATGATTATATCTACAAAATAAGTTCAGAATATGTTGACTCTGTAATTGACACGAATATAAAAGGGATGATCTACGGATCTCAAACGGCAGCGAAACACATGATAGAACAAGGCGAAGGACAAATATGGAACATGGAAGGCCTTGGTTCAAATAAGATGATAATAGCGAAGACAATTCTTTATGCCACTTCTAAGCATGCTTTAACTTACTTTACAAGAGGTCTGGCAAAAGAACTTTCAAATACCAATGTAAAAGTTGGAAGGTTATCTCCAGGAATGATGGCAACGGATTTTATCCTCAAACAACCGGAAAGTTCAAATATGAATGAATCTTCTAAAAGGATCTTTAACATTCTTGGAGACAAGCCTGAAACGGTTGCAAAATTTTTTATACCTAAAATGTTGCAAAATACAAAAAATGATGCTCACATAGTATGGTTAACAACTCCGAAAATACTTTTCAGATTTTCAATCTCACCATTTATAAAAAGGAAAATATTTTAAGAAATGGACATTTTGGCTTACGGTGGGAATTAAACTAAAGTGTGAGGTTATCTCGATTAGAGTGATAAGATTCATCGCAATTAGGATATAATTAAGAAAACGAAGGAGGGATTTAAAATGCCAGAATTCGGAAGTGCTTTTTCAGGTCTTGCAAATGACAGAAAACTCACACACGAAGAACTCGTAAGGGCCGTAAGGTTTATGATAGCGGCAGAATACGAGGCAATTCAGATGTATACGCAACTTGCAGAATCAACGGACGATAAGGTTGCCGTAGCCGTACTCGAGGATATAGCAAATGAAGAGCGCGTTCATGCGGGAGAGTTTCTAAGACTTCTTAAATATTTAGATTCCAATGAAGAAAAATTCTATGAAAATGGTACACATGAAGTTGAAGAAATGCTTGAAAAAATAGAAAATAAGACGCAAAAAGGCCGAAAGAAAAGTAGAGGGGTTTAATGCTTGTAAAAGAATTCATATCAAAGATAGAAGAGAAATTTCCATTGTCTCTTCAGCAAGATTACGATAACAGCGGTATTCAAATAGAAGGACCTAACTTTGAGTTGTCAAATGTGCTTGTTACTTTGGATGTTACAGAACAATCCGTCGAAAGGGCCATTGAGACGGGTGCACAGATGATATTGAGCCATCATCCGATGTTTTTTCATCCTTTGAAATCCATAAAAGCCGGTAATTTCAGAGAAAGAATGATTTATCCCATTGTTATGAATTCGATCACGGTATATTCGGCCCACACGAATTACGATGCCGCAAAAATGGGACTAAACGATTTGCTCTCTGAAAAATTGGAACTTAAAGACGCCCAACCATTGATCAAGATGGATGACTTTGGGAATGGCATAGGAAGAATTGGAAACATCAGGAAGCAGCCAATTGAAGAATTTGTAAATTTTGTAAAAGAAAGATTAGAAGCGGATCACGTTAAATTTGCGCCCACTCAAAGTCGTGATGTTGAAAGAGTTGCCGTATGCTCAGGTGCAGGCGCTGACCTTTTAGAGATCGTGCTTGCGTCAGGTGCCGATCTTTACATAACCGGTGATCTTTCGTATCACGAAATAGCAAATGCCGTCCAATCTGGTTTGTCTCTCATTGTGGTCGATCACGACGAAACGGAAAAATTTTTTGAGGATGGCATGATCGAATTTGCGAGTTCATTAGGTGTTAAAACAACGAAATACCACGAGAGATTTTACTGGGTTGTTTAAAGATCCCATGTTTTTTCAACGTATTCAGAAGTCATGGCTCTCAAAAGCGCCCCATAAGTTAATCTGAATTTCAAGATGCTTCCAATATCAAGGGGGCGATCATATTCTGTCACGTCTAAAACCATGTGATCGCTTGAGGCGTGTAAAACCTTTATCCCTTTTTCTAAAGGGATAACGCCGTCAGGCTGAATGTCCTGTTCTCCTATCGCAATTATCGCCTTAAGCCTATTTCCAAGATCTTCAAAGACTGGGATTCTACCCATTGCGTCTCTTCCGATTTTACCGTGGGGAATAGATGGTTTTGTTTTTAATTCAACGACTTCGGCTTCGAGTGTGAATGTATCCTGCCTTAAGAATGGAAAGGCTCTGTTATTTGTGGTGTCAGTTCCAAGGATGATGGACTCCCCAAGTCTGTAACCATTTATCTCTTTTGGAAGCGAATTATTTTCGATGAGATAAATGGCGGCCGTATTTCCACCGCTTACAATTTTAAAATTGACTCCTTTACTTCTTATTTCTTTTGCTATTTCAACGAGCATGTTCATGTTTTCAGTGTCTGGCACGACGCCGCCGTAGCAGCCAAGATTCGTCCCTATTCCATAAAGCGATATTCCCTTTATTTGTGAAACTTTGATAATTTCATCTACGGCATTTTCAAACCATACCCCTTCTCTGAGATCGCCAACATCCACCATGTAAATGATTTGTTGCCTCTTTCCCTTGTCTGCTGCAACTTTTCCAATAATTTCGACAGTTTTTAATTCTGAAACAAGCGTTATGTCTGCGTATTTGACGACCTCTTCCACTTCACTTGGCATCGGAATCCTCAGCAACATAAAAGGACCATCTATGCCGGCATTTTTCATCCTTTTTATGTTCGCAATTCTTGAATCCCCTATTATATCAACGCCATTTTCCAGGTAAAGTTTGGCAAGGGCAGGCTCCCCTCTTGCCACTTTAACAACACCGGTAAGTTCGATGCCTTTATCGTGACACATCTTGGATATCTTTTTGACGTTATGAATTATGGCTTCTTTGTTCGACACAAGCCTCGGGTATCCCATTTTTTCCTCCTCACTCGTATTTTATCTTTTTTCTTAAATTCATCTCGATTTCCCGCTTTGCAATGTCTTCTCTTTTATCGTAGAGGTGTTTGCCACGCGCAAGTGCTATTTCAACTTTTGCCTTTCCCTTTTCGTTGAAATAAACCTTTAGTGGCACTATCGTCAAACCTTTTTGATCTATTTTTGAATTGAGACGAATGATCTCTCTTTTGTGCATTAAAAGCTTTCTTCTTCTAAGAGGATCGTGATTGAAAATATTACCACCACTGTATGGTGCTATATGCATGTTTTCTATGAAAATTTCTCCATTTCTTATTATGCAATAAGCGTCATTTATGTTGACACTGCCATTGCGCAATGATTTAACTTCTGTGCCTTTGAGTTCAATACCAGCCTCAAATTTGTCCAAAATTTCGTAATCCCGACGCGCTTTTGAATTGGTTGAGACTATTTTCAATTCGATCCCGCCAATTTTGAATTTTCGACCATGAATTCTTTTGTCTTTTTTATAACTTTATCGATGGTTTCATTTAGATCGGCTTCTTTTATGCTGCATCCAGATGCCCTTACGTGTCCTCCACCGCCGAAATAAACTGCTATTTCGCTTACGTCAACGTAATTTTTTGATCTAAAGGATATGTTTATCTGGCGTTGAGGCCATTCCACGAATAAAATCGCAACTTCAACTCCATATAGCGATCTTACCTCACCGACAAATCCCCCCGTTTCATCATCCGTGCAGTTATTTCTAACAAGCATATCGTAAGACACGTAAGCCCATGCAACTTTTCCGTCCGCATCAACCGTTAAGGTGTTGAGCATTTCAGAGAACAATTTTAACTCTTTGAGAGTTTGATGTTCAAGCACAGCGGATGATATCTTTTGTATGTTAGCGCCCTTTTCAACAAGTTCTGCCGAGTAACGAAAAACTTTAGAGTCTGTATTTGAATATTTAAAAAATCCTGTATCAGTTGCGATGCCAAGCAAATTTATGCAGGCAAGTTTTGGATCATACTCGACGCCTAATTTTTGTGCTATCTCATAAATTATCACGGCCGTTGCGGCGTAAGCAGAATCGTAAAAATCAAGTTCACCGAAACCCACATTCGTTTTATGATGATCAATCGTTATGGTGGGCTTTCCATCTTTTAACAATAGAACTCCATCGCCAATCCTTGATATTTCTGAGGCATCAACGGTGATCGATGTATCGTACTCGTATCCCTTCAACTCTTCTAATCCCTTTATTTCCGAGACTCCATCTAAATCTTCGTAAAACCATGGTATGTGATCTGCTATGCATCCTTCTGCCACTTTTCCCATTTTTCTGAGAATAAGAGTCAAGGAAGCAACAGAACTTATATCATCGCCGTCGGGTTTTATGTGACCGATTATCAGAAATCTTTTACCCTTTCTTAGTCTTTCGACTATATCGTCTAACTTTACAAGCACCTGAATCATCTCCAATAACTTGAATACCTATTATATACCAAACCTTTTTTAAATTTCAAATCCTTCTAAACTTTATCCCAAACGGGCTTTTTGCCTCTCATGAAAGACAAGACTGCTGCCGTTAAACTTATGAAAAGTGAGACATAGAATGCGATGCGCAGATCTTGAATGAAGGTATCTATGAATATGCCTTCAGAACCTACTTGTATCCCAGCAAAAAGTGCCTGCATTGCCTTAGGAGTCATTCCAGAAGAAGTTATTGCAAATGCAAGTGCAATGCTTACGACAGAACCAGCGTTGTTCATCATAACACGAGTGCCAGAAGCAACTCCTCGCTTGTTCGCAGGGACAGCACCCATTATGGCGTTGTTGTTTGGCGAGTTGAACATTCCAGATCCAAAGCCCATTATCATCTGCCACAATATGATTTCAAAAAGTGAGGTTTGTGCCCTTATAAAAGTGAAGCCAAAAAGTCCCAACGACATCACAAGAAGGCCTATTGTACTTAATTCTCTCGAACCATGCTTATCCGAAAGCGCTCCGCTTATTGGAGCCGCTATCATCATAGCCACAGCGAAAGGTGTTAGCATCAAGCCTGCCTGGAATGGGTTCATGAACTTTATACCTTGCAAGTAAAAAATGAGTAAAAAAGTCAAAGCACCATTTGCTATACCGTTAAAGAGCGTTGAAGTGTAAGCAAATCCAAGCAATCTATTTTTGAAAAAGGTCAAATCCAACAACGGTTGCTTTATTATCGACTCTATATAAACGAAGAGTACCATCAAAATTGCTCCAATGATGAATCCCCAAATTGTGGTTGCCGAGTTCCATCCGTAGAGTCCACCAAAACTCATTGCCATAAGTATGCCAAAAAGGCCAGCCGTTAAAGTTATGGCTCCAAACCAATCAAATTTCTGATTTGAAGGCATTTTTTCAACTTCTTTTAGTTGAAGCCATGCCCACAAAGTTCCAACAATCCCAAGCGGTACGTTGAAGAAAAAGACCCATCTCCATCCAAGTAAATTTGTAAAGAGTCCGCCTATAACAGGGCCTAAAGTGAAACCCACGGCTACAACCATCGCGTTTATTCCAAGGGCTCGTCCGAGTTCTGTTCGTGGAAAAGCATCTGTGACTATGGCCGCGCTATTCGCAACCATTAAAGCGCCCCCAATTGATTGAATTATTCTCATCAAAAGCAATTCAGGTCCATTTTGAGAAAGCCCAGCCAAAAGTGACGCTATCGTGAAAATCAAAAAGCCCCAGACGTAAAGATGTTTCCTTCCAAACATGTCTGCAATTCGACCTATTGCCGGCACGAGAATCGTCACAGCCAACATGTAACTCATTATCACCCATATGACAAGAATCATCGACGTGTTCAATTCTTTTGTTATGTTTGGAAGTGCTATAAGCAATGCGCTGCTGTTCATAACGGACACAAAAGCACCCAAACTTGTTGCCGACAAAGCCTTCCATTTGTAGTTAATCGACATAATTTATCGCATTCCTCCTTATACTTTTGCAATCAATTTCAGAAATCAAAGTTCAGGTTTTGAAATACAA
>JAVRKN010000071.1:0-7799 GCA_031962405.1 Athalassotoga sp.
CTCCGCAGCGGAGCGAGGACCAGATTTCGACGGGGCATATGCTGGAGCCGACGCAAAACAGCGTATCGCGAATAGAGATTAGTGTGAGGCGGCGAAAATAGATATTCGCATTTTATCTTCAAATCTGTATAATATATATAGATTGAAAAGAAATGGAGGAGTACGATGCAAAAGATATTTTTAAACGCAAAAATTCACAGGGCAACGATAACGGACAAGAATCTTGAATACGAAGGATCGATAACCATAGATCCGGTATTGACACGAGCCGTTGGCATTGAAGAAGGAGAACTCGTTCAAGTAGTTAATCTTAACAATGGTGCAAGGTTTGAAACTTACGTCATAGACGGAGAAGAAAACTCAGGAACAATTTCTCTTAATGGCGCCGCAGCACGTCTGGGAGAAGTTGGAGACAAGGTCATAATTATGGCTTACGCCATTTTCGACGCCAATGAAAAGCACCAACCGAAGATTATAATTTTGGATTCAAAGAACAAGATCATAAAATGACTTCTTCTTTTCTACCAATTCTTTCTCCGAATATAACTCCCACCATCGTTATGGCACCGCCAATATATATCCATATCGATGGTACATTTTTCAATATCATTGCGTCTGCCAAAACAGAAACAACTGGAATCAAGTATATAAGATTACTTGAGGTACGCGATCCAATGGATCTAACGGCATAATTCCACATGAGATAGCCAAACCCAGAACACAATGCACCAAGAAAGATGAGCCAGAGAATGACGTCTGCTTTAAAAAATGTTGTTAAATTAGGCTTTTCTATTGATATCTCAATGATTGAAAATGGAATCAGAAAAATCAAGCCCCATTTTGTCATCTCAACAGTTGTGAGTAAATTGTCATAACCTCCAAGTTTATCGATGTACAAAGTGTACATGGCCCATGAGATGGCCGCGCCCAAGACCAATATATCTCCTAAAGCATCACCTCTCATATCAAATCCATTTGATAGAATTAAAATTGAAACGCCAACAAAAGATACGATTGAAAAGATGTAAAGCCACATTGAACTCAATTTTTTCCTTGCGATATCCATTACTATTATGGTAAAAATTGGGACTGTGGCTATCAATATCGAAGCCTGAGAAGGAGTTGTGAATTTAACTCCGAAATTCTCAAAAATGAAATAAATGGTTATTCCCCACACTCCAGCAAGGGCAGAAAGCATTTTGGCTTTTTTTGGAAGTTTTTCTCCTTTATTTAATATTTTCGAGAAAACGTAAAGAATGGCAAAAGAAATCAAAAATCTCAACGTTGCCATGGTTATTGGCGGTATGACACTCACGACAACCTTTATCGCCACAAATGAAATTCCCCAGAAAAAAATGACTGTTAGTCCAAGGATTATACTTAAATTATCATTTCTCGTCTTCATTCGTCAGCCTTGACAATGCCTCAACTATATCGTAAGGTTGAATTAATTCTCCATCTTCTCTAAACACAGTTTCCATAGGCACATTTCCCTTGTTTATGCGGCTTACTTCATGGGCAAATTGTCCCATGTTCATCTCGGCAACAACAATTCCAGAAATCCTCGAAATCAATTTTTTTAGTGGATTTGCCGGAAAAGGCCATATCGTTATAGGCTTAAAAAGGCCCACTTTTATTCCGTTGGCCCTTGCCAATTTAAGGGCACGATAAGCACTTCTTGCGGTTATACCATAAGATATTATGAGATATTCAGCATCCTCCACCATGTAAGAGTCGTATATGAGTATCTCATCAAGGTGTAAATTTATTTTATTAACAAAATGTTTCATCAACTTTGAAGCCATATCGGCATTTCCGATTGGGAAGCCACTTTCATCATGGAAAAGACCCGAAACATGGAATCTGGTGCTGCCCATGGATACAAGAGGTTGTATTTCATCGTTAAGTTCCGATTCCTCAAGAAATGGCTGATATATCGTGTTTTGATCCACGTCCTTTGTGGTTATCCTATCCACAATTGTAAATTCATCTGGATCTGGAAGGTAAAAACTTTCTCTCATGTGACCTAGGGTCTCGTCCATCAAAAATATAACGGGAGTTCTGTAAATTTCAGAAAAATTAAAAGCCGTAACTATATATTTGTAAACTTCTTCTACGGTAGATGGATACAAAACTATCACGGCATGATCTCCATGAGTTCCCCATCTCGATTGCATTATGTCTCCTTGTGATGTTTTGGTGGGGAAACCTGTACTTGGGCCAGCCCTTTGAACGTCGACAAAAACCACTGGAGTTTCTGTCATTGAAGCATAGCCTATGGCCTCTTGCATAAGGCTAAAACCTGGACCACTTGTAGCGGTCATCGCCTTAACTCCTGCCAAAGAAGCACCTATTATTGCGGCCGCGCTTGATAATTCATCTTCCATCTGTATAAAAGTACCATCAACCTTTGGCAATTTTGCAGACATAACTTCTGCTATATCCGTGGCTGGTGTAATTGGATATCCAGCAAAAAATCTACATCCTGCCAAGATGGCTCCGCGCGCACAAGCCTCGTCACCTTGCATAACTACAAATTTTTCACCCATCTGAACTTTTCTCCTCCTCCTAACTCTTCTAATGTTAATTTTACCACCACCTACCATATTCGTCCAACTTTGGTATATAATTATCTTGGAATGGAAATTTTTATGGAGGTGAGTATCACTGGAGACGATATCAAGATTTAAAATACCAGATTCTGTAAATATCGTTTCATTTCTTGGAGAATACGATTCAAACCTTAAAATCATAAAGAAGTATTTCGATGTTGGAGTCACACTCATGGATTCAGAATTGTGGATAAAGGGAGAAGAAGAGAAGGTAAAACGTGTCAATGGTGTACTTGATAGCATGGTAAAGATCGTTTTAAAAGAAGGAAGTGTTGACATAAGAGATCTTTTGAATGCGAAGGGGAAGCCGACGTCTAAAATAGAAGGTGTCGGAGTATTTCCAAAAACAAAGGGCCAGCAGTTTTACGTTGATGCCATGAAAGAAAATGAGATAGTTTTCGCCATTGGTCCGGCGGGAACGGGTAAAACTTACTTGGCCGTTGCAATGGCCGTTGAAAGTTTAAGAAGTGGAGAAATACAAAGGATAGTCTTAACGCGTCCAGCAGTTGAAGCGGGTGAAAAACTTGGCTTTTTGCCCGGTGACATGATAGAAAAGGTAGATCCATATTTAAGACCTCTTTACGATGCGCTATTCGACATGATGAGCCCTGAAAGATTCAATTACTACCGCGAGAAAGGGATAATAGAGGTTGCTCCGCTTGCTTACATGAGAGGGAGAACTCTTAACAATGCTTTCATGATCCTTGATGAAGCTCAAAATACAACTCACGGACAATTGAAGATGTTTTTAACAAGAATGGGATTTGGTTCTAAAGTCGTCGTGACCGGAGATGTCACGCAAATAGATCTCGAAGACAAAAATTCTTCTGGTCTCTTAGAAGCCCAGAACATTCTCAAAGGCATAAAGGGGGTTTCTTTTGTCTATTTGAACGAGGAAGATGTCGTTAGAAATCCAATAGTCAAAAGGATTATAAAGGCATATGAAATTTTTGAAAATAATGAGAAGTAAAAAATTTTACATCTACTTATATTACTTTTTAACGCCTCTAATTTTGATAATCTTGTCCCACTTATCAATTCAGCCAAGAATTGAATGGATAAATGAATACATTCTTATAGGCGGCGCAAATTTCTTGAGTTTTAAATGGATCAAGGATCATGTTAAATTTTTCAAAATACACGATCAGTATTTCTGGACATATGCTGCCTCGATACTGCTGACCGTTGCTTTTTTCCCGTTAGGCGATTTACTTGTTGGTCAGTATGGTATACCTGTTTTTTTTGGTGTTGTTCTCATAACGGCACTAATGGGTACTGAAAGTGGTATTGCTGCTGCCATAACTCTTTCAACAGTTGCGGCGGTTATGTCTAATAACAGTTTCGACCTTTTCGCAATGTATATCGTTAGTTCGATCACGGCCATATACATGGTGAGGAGTTTTAACAAACGTACTGATATGACAAAAGTCGCATTTTACGCGTCGGTGATTTCAATAATCATGTTTCTTGCCATGCACATGAATCTTCAATTCATATTGCAAAGTGGCACTGATATCTTGATAATCGCTTTAAACCCCTTTGTTTCGATGATTTTGGTGCTTGGAATCATGCCGTACGTGGAATACATATCGAGAATATACTCAAATATGGGTTTACTCGAATTGGGCGGATTAAGCCATCCGCTTTTAAAAGAATTATCGATAGAAGCACCTGGGACGTATTTTCACAGCGTTGAATTGGCAAACATGTGTGAAATGGCTGCAAGCAGAATAAACGCAAATTACGTGCTTGCAAGGGTGGGATCTTACTTTCACGATATTGGAAAGATGAAAAGGCCTGAGTTTTTTACCGAAAATCAAAAGGGGCTTAACCCTCACGATTCAATGACCCCAATCATGAATTACCTTGTGATAATTTCTCACGTCAAATACGGCGTAAAAATGGCGAGGGAAAAAAGGCTTCCTTTACTCGTGGAAGATATGATAAGAGAGCATCACGGTACAAGAATGGTATCCTTTTTCTATCAAAAGGCGTTAGCCGAGAACTTAAACGTGAGTCCTGACGATTTCAGATACCCAGGTCCAAGGCCACGCACGAAAGAAGCGGGCATTGTGATGCTTGCAGATTCTTGTGAAGCAGCCTTCAAATCGATGAAAGAATTAAACCCATCTAAAATTCAAAATATCGTTGAAGAAATTGTCAACAGAGTTTACAACGAACGCCAATTGGATGATTCTGGTCTGTCGCTAAAGGATCTCGATGAGATATCTCAAGAATTCTCAAAGATACTTTCTTTGAGAATGAAAACGCGTTTGCCTTATCCGAAAAGAGAAGAAATTGAGAAAGTGATAAAAATTGCCAATTGAAATTTTCAACGATCAAAAGATAGAATTGAATTTGCAGATTATAAAGTCATTGCTTGAGAAGGTTTTAGATGAAGAAAAAGAGTACGGAACTATCGACATCATATTCGTTGATTTGGATGAGATCGTAAGGTTAAATTCTTACAGAAAAAAAGATGGCCCTACCGATGTGTTATCCTTCAATTACGATCGGCCAGAATTAAAAGGAGAAGTTTACGTTTGCCCAGATTACGTAAAGGAGAATGCAAAAATATTCAACGTCACATTTAATCAAGAACTTTTGCGCGTTTGCATTCATGGAATACTGCACGTGTGTGGATACGATCATGAAAAAGATAAATCATCTGAGCAGATCATGCTTGAAAAGCAAGAAAATTACCTTTCTCGTTTTGCAGATTTCTTAAACGATATCTGTTGAGTTTTTCTATCCTCTTTCCAGAATGTTCTTGATCTCATCGTAGAGAAAACCTTTTTTCACCTTCGAGAGTATTCCATCGCGGATATCCGTGGCGAATTTTTGAGCCTGTGTGACACCCATTATTTTGACTATAGTTGCCTTATTTTCTTGAAGATCTTTTTTTGGCGTTTTGCCCATTTGCTCAAAAGTGGCCGTGACATCAAGAATATCGTCTCGAATTTGAAAATAAGTTCCAAATTCATAGCCTGCTTCTCTGTAAGGTGAAGGATCTACACCTGCCATCAGTGGACCAAATGAGAAAGAAAAAGCAAAAAGTGCTCCCGTCTTACCTCTGTACATCTGTAAAATTTCCGTTTCTGAAGGTTCGTATCCTTTTTTGGACATGACAATGTCTCGTGTCTCTCCATCGACAAGTTCTATAAGCGTTTGAGTAAAAGCCCTTATCACATCGTTATTTTTTGACGCTGTGCACATGTAACCTGCCACTGAAAATAACAGATCTCCTGCCATTATCGCTATGTCTTCACCAAAAACCTTATGATTTGAAAGATGTCCACGTCTGTAATCATCGTTATCAATGGCTGGCAGATCATCATGTATAAGAGATCCAGCGTGCATCATCTCCGTTGCACACGCAACCTTTATGGCTATCTCTTCATCAACGTTGAAATCTCTTGCACTTGCCATCACAAATTTAGGTCTTAACCTCTTGCCAGGTAATTTTAACGTGTAAAGCACAGCCTCTTCAAGTTTCGGAGACAACTCAAGTTGCTTTATGGTTTGTTCAATCTCATTCTCAATTTCCCTCGTGGCCTTCACCTTCACCCTTCTCTTCATTTTCAAAATACTTTCTTATCTGATCTATGTCAAGATGCTCTACAAAATTTTTAAACGCTTTTTCTTCATCTTGATCTGCTTGATCTTCGATCTTTATTCCATTTTCGTTTATTATCTCCTCTGTTGCGTAAATTGGCAAGTCCCTTTTGGTAGCCATAACTATTCCATCTGAAGGCCTGCAATCTATTTCCATAGTTTTATCGCCAACTTTTAGAATCAATTTTGCCTTGTAAGTGTTATCCTCAAGAGAGTCTATAAAAATCTTTTCCGGTATTCCATTGAAAGCACTTATCACGTTGAGGATCAAATCATGCGTTAAAGGCCTTGGAAATTCTGCTTTTTGTATTGCCAAAGAAAGTGCAAATGCTTCACACGATCCAATCCAGATCGGAAGTACCAATGGAGAATTTGGAATTTCGAGTATTACAACTGGCGTGTTGTTGCGCTTATCAAAAGCAAGCCCTTTAACTTTTAATTCTTTCAACTGCTTCACCTCCTTCGATCCTTTTCAATTCATTCGCTATCATGTTCCTTAAAAATTCGGACAGCGTTTTTGAATCCCACTTGTCGAATACCTCAGGTTTCACGACAGGCAATATTGAAATATAAATGTCTGCCTTTTTTATGTACATTGATCCTTTTGGCATGGATTTTTCAGTTCCTGAAATTGCGATAGGCAAAACTGGAACTTTTGCCTTCGTTACAATTTTCATCGAACCAATTTTAAAATCGTGCACTTGACCATCTATGCTCCTTGTACCTTCCGGAAATATGGCGATAACTTGTGACTCTTCCTTCATCTTCCTTATCATATTTTCTATCGCCAAAACGGCGTCTCTTGGGTTTTCCCTGTCTATGAGTTCTCCTCCAAGGACCTTCAGAAACTGTCCGACTGTAAAGAATCTTCCAAGTTCCTTTTTCGCTATGAAACCAGCATGAGCGTTAACATATCCTTGAATTGCGGTTATATCAAGCATGCTTCTATGGTTAGCAACAATTATGTAAGGTCCCTTTGGAGGCTTATTTTCTAAACCCAAAACGTGCACTGTACTTCCAGGAATGGAAAAAGACCTTCTCCCCCACCGCCCAACGTGCAAATTTATGTAATTTTCTCTCTCTTCTCCAGTTCTTTTCAGTACGCCTTTCACAAAAAACGGCGCATATGCCATGTATCCGAGAAAGTATATCATGGTTAACAAATAACGAAAGATTCCCAACTTCTCTTCACCCTACAAATTATATCACGTGCATCTTTTTTAAAAAAGATTGTACCATATGCCGTTTTAATGGGCTTTGGCAGGTGCCCTTCGCCACAACCACTCACTAATCTCTAATGTCTAACCCCTAATCTCTAATGCCTACTGTATTTGCCATAGGCTATATGCTATGCGCCATTCGCCGTTTTGTGATCGGCTCCGGCAGGTACCCTCTCGATGTCTGGTCCTCGCTGGTGCTGCGGAGGCCATCTCGAGGGTATCCTGCCCTACGCCAACTTACTGCTCACTAATCCCTAATCTCTAACCCCTAATCTCTAATTCCTAATCCCTAATGTCTAATCTCTAATGCCTAATCCCTGTATTTGCCATAGGCCATATGCTATATGCCATT
>JAVRKN010000072.1:0-7738 GCA_031962405.1 Athalassotoga sp.
TAAGAGTTGGCGATCATGTTGTGATAAAACCGTCTGGTGTACCTTACGATGAATTGAGACCTGAAGATTTTGTCGTTGTTGATTTGGAAGGCAAGGTTGTAGACGGAAAGTTAAAGCCGTCAGTTGATACGGCAACTCATCTTTACATTTACAAGAATAGATCGGACATAGGTTGCATAATTCACACGCATTCTCCATACGCGTCTGCTTTTGCCATTTTAAATGAACCTTTGCCTGTTTACAGCACGGCCCATGCAGATGTTTTTGGAGTCGAAATTCCAGTTTCAGAATACGCTCCGGTAGGTTCCGAGGCCATAGGTAAAGCGGCTTTAGCAGTTGCGAATAAAGCAGGGGCAGTTTTACTCGCCAAGCATGGTGTGCTCGTTTTTGGAAAAGATCTCAAAAGCACTCTCAGAGAAGCGATCTTTTTGGAAGAAGTGGCCAAGACGGCGTATTTCGCGAGGACAATGGGAAAACCACAACCTTTGGACAAAGATGAAGCCCAAAGGCTTTACGAGTATCATCATACACATTACGGACAGAGGTGAAGATATGTATTTGATGGGAACGGACATAGGAACTCAAGGAACAAAGACGATCATAGTCGATGAAAATGGCAAATTGATGGCCGATAGTTTTCGAGAATACAAAGTTACAACTCCACGCCCTTCATGGGCAGAGCAATGGCCTGGCGTGTGGGTTAAAGCCGTCATAGAGACGATGAAAGAATCACTTGCAAAATCAAATGTCTCTCCAAAGGAAATCGCCGGTCTTTCTATAAGTGGGCTCTACGGAGGTTCTGGAGTTCCAGTTGATAAGACGATTGAACCACTTTATCCATGCCTTATATGGATGGACAGACGCGCAAAAAAAGAGACACAATGGGTTAAGGACAACGTTCCAAAAGAGAAAATATTTGGCATAACGGGTAATTACGTTGACTCTTATTTCGGATTTACGAAGATGATGTGGATAAAGAATAATCTTCCTGAAATTTGGAATAAAACTTATCAATTCGTGACTCCGAAGGATTTTGTCATCTACCAGATGACAGGTCAACTTTTAACGGATTACACATCGGCCGGTAATCTTGGCGGTGTCTTTGATATTCGTAAAAAAAGATGGTCAGACGAGATGTGCAAGATGCTCGGCATAGACAAAGATAAATTGCCAGAAAAGATAGTAAGTTCGTCAAGTATCGTTGGCAAACTTAACAAAGATTACGCTCATTTAACAGGCCTTCTTGAAGGCACACCGGTTGTCGCGGGCGGCATAGATGCGCCGGTGGCACAATTGAGTGCCGGAGCCCTTTTTGAAGGTGAACATGTTGCCATGGCTGGGACTTCTATGTGTTGGGGAACGGTCCACGATGGGAAATATCTGACGCCCGAACTTGTAAGTTATCCTTACGTTGTTCACGATGATAGGTTGATCTACACCTTTGGAGGAGGGGCAACATCTGGTGAACTTGCAAGATGGTTCAGGGACAATTTTGGTAAATACGAAAAAGAAGTAAGTGATAAAACTGGAATACCTGCATACACTCTGCTTGAAATGGAGACAAGGCATATTCCTGCTGGCAGCGAAGGTGTCATAGTACTTCCGTACTTCATGGGAGAACGATCACCCATATGGGATCCAGATGCGAGAGGGGTCATCTTTGGATTAAGCCTTTATCACACAAGATCGCACGTGTATAAGGCCATGTTGGAATCGGCAGCATATTCTTTAAAACATAACATGGAAGTTGCCGTGAAATCTGGGATAAAGTTAAATCACGATTGTTGGATAGTCGGTGGAGTTGCAAAATCGGAATATTGGGTGAAGATCTTTGCTGATGTAACGGGCTTTTCCATGAAAAGGCTGGCAAATGATGTAGAGGCTCCATTTGGAGATGCTTTCTTGGCTGGACTCGGAACTAAGGTCATAGACAAACCTGAAAGAATAAAAGATTGGGTAAAATTCAGAACAGAGATAGAGCCTGAAGAAAAAAACACGGCTCTTTACGCCAAATATTACGAACTCTACAAGGAACTTTACGAAAAGACAAAAGAAACGATGGCAAAATCTTCTGATTTGTTTGATTAAAAAGAGCGGACAACCGCTCTTTTTTCATTGTTTGGAAACGAGGTAATCAACAACACTTTTGACATCTGTCAACTTGGATATGTCTTCATCGGGGATCTTTATTCCAAATTTTTCCTCAAGATCCATCGTTAGTTCAACAAGATCGAGCGAGTCAGCACCAAGATCATCGACAAGTTTTGAGTTCTCCTTTATCGAATCGATGTTAACTCCAAGATGATTTGCTATGGCTTTTTTAACTTCATCCAAAATTTCAGAACTCTGTAATTTCGGCATTTTTTATCACTCCTTCCAGTTTGTCCATTTCATCTATGTTGTCCGTTGAAAAGGTCTCGGCATTTGTGATCTTCTTTACAAGGCCACAAAGCACGTTACCAGATCCAACCTCTATATACTTTGTTATGCACATGGCGTTCATCGTTTGCACCGTATCAATCCACTTGACTGGGGAAGTGAGTTGTTCTGTTAGCATGGATCTTATCTCATCTATCGTTCCGGCCACCTTTCCAGTAACGTTTAGTACCACGGGCACTTGAGGTCTCTTGAACTCTATTTTGTTTAAAAACTCAGAAAGTTTTTCCTTGGCCGGCATCATAAGCGGTGAATGAAATGGACCAGAGACGTTGAGCTGTACTACCCGTTTGGCTCCTGCCGCCTTGAACATCTCGATGGAACTTAAAAGTGCCGTTATTTCACCACTCACAACGATCTGAAGTGGAGAATTGTAATTTGCAACGTAAACTCCTTCTAAGTTATCCACAATCTCTTCCACTTTTTCTGGAGACAGGCCAAGAATTGCGAGCATAGAACCTGCTCCACTTGGGATGGCATTTTCCATAAGTTCACCACGAAGTCTTACAGCCTTTAGCGCGTCTTCGAATGATATTACACCGGCGGCGACAAGCGCAGAATACTCTCCAAGGCTATGACCAGCAACAACTTCAAAATCTATATTTTTCGATTTCAAAACTTCCAGTACCATGATTGAAGTTGTTAAAAGTGCTGGTTGTGCGTTGTAAGTTTTTGTAAGTTCATGCTCGTCATTTCCAAAAACTATTTTCTTTAAATCAAAGCCCAAAATATCGCACGCATCATCCATGACACGCTTTGATTCCGGATATTCATCGTAAAAATCTTTCATCATGTTTAACTTTTGAGATCCTTGTCCTGGAAATATTAAAGCATTCATGCTTTTACCTCCATATCTATTGTTTTAAATGAATCTATAGTTTCAAGTGTTTCACTCCAGAGCTTAGACATGAGTTCCCTTACCGTTGGAATGTCGTTGATAAGCCCTGCAGATTGTCCTGACATAAAAGATCCACGATCTAAATCGCCGTTAACAACGGCTGCCCTAAGAGCACCCTTTCCCAATTGTTCAACTTCCTCTGGCTTTCCTCCTCTTTCATCTATCTTGAGAAGTTCGTTGGTTAGAGGATTTCTGAGCGCTCTAACTGGATGGCCTGTCACTCTTCCAGTTACAAGCGTATCTCGCGTTGATGCTTTTAGAATTTTTTCTTTGTAATTTGGATGTACCTCGCACTCTTGAGTTGCCACGAATCTTGTTCCTATTTGAACGCCTTCAGCACCAAGTGCAAAAGAAGCCGCTATCTGCCTTCCAGTGGCGATTCCGCCAGCGGCTATAACTGGAATTTCAACTGCATCTACGACGGCTGGCACGAGTACCATCGTCGTTACCTCACCGATATGCCCGCCCGATTCCATTCCTTCTGCTATCACCATATCAACACCGTAAGATTCAAGTCTCTTTGCGAATGCCTCGGAGGCAACAACTGGAATAACCTTTATGCCTTTTTCTTTAAGCGCTTCTATGTATTTAGAAGGATTGCCAGCGCCAAAGGTAACGGCTGTCACGCCCTCTTCAATTATCACCTTAACTATCTCATCGGCCATTTTTTCGTAAACGATGACGTTGACTCCAAAAGGCTTATTGGTCATTTCTTTTGTCTTCCTTATCTCAGATCTTACCCACGCCGGATCGCGCCCTCCGGCTGCAATTATTCCAAAGCCTCCAGCCTCTGAGACGGCAGCAGCAAGTTTTGCCGTTGCCACTTGGGCCATACCACCTTGAATTATGGGATATTCTATTTTTAGGATCTCACAAACTCTTGAAAACATTTAACAACCTCCTTAAAATTTGAAAATGCTTGCCGCTATTCCAAGACCAGCACCATATCCAACGGTCAGTACTATACTCGAACTTTTAATTTTACCTGAATTTAAAGCATCCTTTATCGCCAAAGGAACAGATGCTGCCGCAGTGTTTGCATGATCTTCTATGGAAATTTGAAATTTATCAATTGGAAGATTCAATTTTTCGGCCACCTTCGCTATTATCCTGTAATTGGATTGGTGAGGTATAAAAATATTTACATCTTCCAAATTTAAACCACTTTTTCTTAGTACCTCCTCTATTCCTTCAACGATGGCGTCCACCGCAAATCTGAACACGGCCTTGCCGTCCATCTGAAGAAATTCTCCCGGCCTTTGAATTATCGATTCGTAACCATCTCCTTGAATTCTCGAGTAATTTGCTATTATACCTGGCCTATCTGATCTTTCTAACAAGATGGCTCCGGCGCCATCTCCAAAAAGCGGTCCAACTGCCTTGTCTTTGAAATCTATTATTCCAGACAATTTTTCAGTCCCGACGATGCCTATCCTTGAAAAACTGCCAGATCTTATCATGGAATCTGCTATTTCCATCGCCTGGATAAACCCAGAACATCCAGCCTGAATGTCTATGCCGCCGATTTTTTTCCCGAAAGCCTGTTGAATCCTTCCTGAAATTCCAGGAATAAGTGTGTCTGGCGTGTTTGAGGCAACTATAAGGTAATCAAAACTTTCAATTTCACCATTTACCATCGCATCTTTTAACGCCTTAACACCCATCTCGACAACATTTTCATCCTCCGCTATGTGGCGCCTTTTTATGCCCGTCCTTTCAAAGATCCAATCTCCCACTCCAAGCATACTTTCGATCTTGGAGTTTTCAACGATTTTTGGAGGTAGATAACCTCCGACACCTGCAACCTTAGAAAAGATCATTTTTGCATTCCCAAAAGCAACGTCGCCGTTGCACACACATTGCCGTCAACTTTTGCAACAGCATCTGCGCTTATCATTCCCAGATGCTCTGAGGTTATCTTTACCTCGTAAATGATCTTGTCTCCAGGTCTTACCGGTTTTCTAAACCTAACTTTGTCTGCACCGATGAAAAGTGGTGTTTTTCCAGGGACTAAGGTTATAAGGCCTGCGGTTTGAGCCATACCTTCGAGTATAAGTACGCCAGGCATAATTGGATTGTTCGGAAAATGCCCTTGAAATTGTGGTTCGTTGTAGGTGACATTTTTGAATGCCGTTATTTCTTTTTCGCCTTTGGATATCACGCCATCAACCATTAAAAAAGGATAACGATGGGGAAGTATGTCTGTTATACTATCCATTTTTTTCCTCCGATATTACCGTTATTGTTAAAGTGCCATGGCCATAAATGGAAGCCAAAGCTGGGTTCATGAAATCATACGATGCTTTTGGACCAAATTTTTCAGAGAATGTTTTTATTATAGATTCAACGGCTTTTTCTCTCCCGCTATACCTTAAAACTATCATGGAAGGATTATCTATCTCCTCGATTATCGATGAAATCGCATTTTTTAAACTCCACATGCTTTTAACAACTGTGCGTCCGAAACTAAATTTGACGATGTTGATCATCTTTGTGACGATCATCGACGCTTTCCTTTCAGAAATAACATCATTTTTTCTTAAGAAGGAGAGATCTGAAAATAACAAATAAGTTGTGGCAGATTTTGCGAAAAGCATATCTTTATCCATCGCCATGCCGCTATTTAGAAACAAAGATAGTGCCACGGCATCCATCTTCTCTTCCACAATGCTGATGCCATCGACAAGGGAAGAAAGAAATGTGAGTTCATCTTTTAAAAAGCCAAAAGGCCTTGATGCTAAAAATATCTTAACCGGTATAAGTTTAGAAACAACGCTGTTGAGTTCATCAAAAGTAGGGAGCACTATTGCGCTTTTTTTATTCAAAGAAAAATAAGATCTTCGATCTATTTCGGAGACTCTCAATTTTCTATTTTTCCATTCGATGTAAAGCGGTATCTTTTCGACACCTTTGGCATCAACGGAATCATCAACGAGTATCTTCATTCAACCTCTCCCGCAAGTAAAGACACGTTATGTCCTCCAAAGCCGAAAGAATTAGACATGAAATTTCTTATTTTCGTTTCTTTTGGTCTTTGAGGCACACAGTTAAGATCGATCTGAGGATCCAAATTCTCAAGATTAACGGTTGGAAATACAACAGATCTTTCCATTCCCAGCACCGACGCTATGAATTCTATGGCACCAGCGGCACCGAGCGTGTGACCAATGGCACCCTTGTTTGAACTTACAAAGATATCTTTCGATCTTTCTTTGAATATTTTCTTTATTGCGCTGGCTTCTGCAAGATCACCGACTGGCGTGGATGTGGCATGAGCATTTATATAATCGATATCTTCTATTGAAAGGCCAGAACTTTTTATGGCCATTTCCATGGCAGCATAAGCTCCAGAACCGTCTGGGGCTGGTTGAACCATATGGTAAGCATCGTCACTCATGCCGTATCCTTTAATTTCAGCGTAAATTTTCGCATTACGGCGCTTCGCCGACTCCAGAGATTCAAGTACAATTATGCCCGCTCCTTCTCCCATGACAAAACCATCTCTGTCTTTATCAAATGGTCTTGATGCATGCTGAGGATCGTCATTTCTTGTCGACAATGCCTTCATATTTCCAAAACCGGCTACCGATATCTTACAAATAGCCGCCTCTGACCCTCCCGTTATAACGGTTTCAACAATTCCATGTTTTATCATATCGTAGGCGATGGCTATGGCGTGAGCGCTTGAAGCACAAGCGCTGACGGTGCCAAAATTTGGCCCCTTTGCACCATATTTCGTCGCTATGGTACCGGCCAATGTATCAGAAATCATCATTGGAACGAGGAACGGGCTAACTCTGGAAGGCCCTTTCAAAATCATGGTTTCCATTTCAGACTCAAGAGATTTTATTCCTCCTATGCCCGACGAAACTATTACAGCCGCTTTTTCAAGATTTTCATTTGAAAGATTTGCGTCTTCCACGGCTTCTTTTGCCGCAGCAATTCCAAGTTGTGTGTATCTATCATAATGTCTTACATCTTTTGGATCCATGTATTTTGCTGGATCAAAATCCTTTATTTCAACCGCGATTTGAGACTTGAAATCTGTCGGATCAAAGACACTTATCTTATTCGCAAAACTTTCACCAGAGAGCATCCCTTTGAAAAACGCTTCTTTACCAGTGCCAGAAGGCGCTATTATCCCTATACCTGTAACGACTACTCTTTTCATATACAACTGCATTCTCCTTTCTACACTTCAAAAGTACTTTAGCACAATTCGTGCCAAAATCATTTTACGCGTAAAATAAGCATTTTAAAAAAATAGGCGATCTGAGATCGTCTATTTTTTGAACTGTATAGGGTGTTATGGTATTCAATTTTTGAATATGCTGCCTCACACGGCTCCAGCATATGATCTTCGCCAAGTTACCGCTCACTAATCTCTATTCCCTAATCCCTAAT
>JAVRKN010000073.1:0-7525 GCA_031962405.1 Athalassotoga sp.
AGAGAAATTCTTTTACTTGTAGAATGAATTAAAGATGGTATATAATTTTGCTGGTGATGATATGGAAAAGATCGTTGAAGTAAAAGGACTCAAGAAAAGGTATGGTCGCTTTGAGGCTTTGAGAGGAATAGACATAGTCCTTTACAGGGGCGAAATTTTTGGTTTTTTAGGACCAAATGGCGCTGGAAAGACTACAACGGTTGAAATTTTAGAAGGATTAAGAAAAATTGGAGAGGGAGAAATAACTTTTTTTGGCGAAAAGATACGGGGTGCCATTCCTCCCTACATAAAAGAGAAAATAGGCGTTGTACTTCAAGAAACAAGATTTCTCGATCACCTTAAGGTCAAGGAAATACTTGAACTTTTTTCCTCCTTTTTTAAGAATCCGAAGCCTTATGAAGAAGTGATGAAAATGGTTAAATTAGAAGAAAAGGCAGATGATTATTCGGACAATTTATCCGGCGGCCAACGCCAGCGTCTCGCAATAGCAACTGCGCTTATAAACGATCCTGAGATAATATTTTTTGATGAGCCCACAGTTGGTCTCGATCCTCAGTCAAGAGAGTCCGTTTGGGACTTGATAAGGATGCTAAAAAAAGACGGAAAAACCATTTTTCTCACAACTCATTACATGGAAGAAGCCCAAGCACTTTGCGATAAAATATCCATAATAGACAAGGGAAAGATAATTGCTTCTGATACGCCAAAAAATCTCATCAGAACTTACGGCGGAAAAAGCAAGATCGATTTCAGATGTGATCCCCTTCCGTCCAAGGAAATAATTGAAAATCTGGACTCCAACGTGAATTTTGTTGATAATCACCTTAGAATAGAAACAGACAATCTCACTCAAACTCTCGAGAAACTTGTCGAATGGTCTAAAAAATACACCCTTCCAATAACGGACGTGGCACTTGTTGAACCAACATTGGAAGATGTTTTTCTATCTCTTACGGGAAGGGGCTTAAGAGATTGAGAGCATTCAGAAAATTCTTTAAATTTCATTTGCTTTCAGATTTAAGAAATAGAAGATCTATTTTTTGGGTCGTTATTTTCCCAATTCTTCTGCTTGTTTTACTCGTTTTGGCCTTTTCCAATCTTGGAGTGAATGGATCCCTCAATTTCAAGATAATAGTGATAAACGAGGCGAGCGGCTCAAACCTTGATTTTTCAAGTAGAGTTGTCAGCATAATGAAATCAATGTCATTTCCAAATAAAAATGCTGTCTTCACACTTACCCAAATGAATCCAGATCAAGAGAATGAAGCGATTAAAAAGGTACTTTACGCCGATGACGATATTTTGATCGTCATACCAAAAGATTTCGATGCCTCCATCGCAAGAACCATTTTGCTTTCAAAACTTGGCATGAATTTTTCACCCGCAACCATCGAGGTTTTTTACGTCCCAAATAGGGCTTCATCAAGTTTGGCTCAAGGAATGATCGGTGGCCTTACGGGAAAGATAAACTCATTTTTTGCTAATACACTTGGCCAAAAGATATCTCCAGTGACTGTAAAAGATCAAATTCTCGGAGAGATGATGGGTTCACCATCGTACACCGACTTTGTGGCACCAGGCATCCTCGTAATAGCGCCCTTCACGACTGGACTGCTGCTCGTGGCACCAAAACTTTCTTTTTTAAGAAGCGGAAGAATTATGAGAAGGTACTCCGCAACTCCAATGAACATGGCAAGTTTCTTTTTTGGTTTCACATTTTCAAGAATTGCCATAATGATAATCCAGTACATAGGTCTTGCGCTTTTTGCCGTTTTTGTGATGCAAGCAAGGATTGATATTTTTTCTCTTGGCGCCTTCTTTTATTATCTCTTTTCGTGCGCCGTTTACACTGCTATAGGATTCGCAGTCGGAATAGCCGTTTCAAGTGCCGTTGCGGTAAGTGCACTTTCAAGTGTTGTGAATTTGCCACTCGAATTTTTGGCCGGTATATATTTTCCGCTTTTCAACCTTCCATGGTATATAAAGATATTTGTCTATGCTAACCCATTGTGGTATGCAACGAATGCGATGAGAGAATTTTTGAGAGTTTCTCAATCACCATCTCCGATGTGGATGAATTTCTTTGTGCCAGCGTTGTGGTTCATGATATCAATAACCTTTGCTTTGACAAAAAGGGCATCTGAAAGAAGGTGAGTGAATGAAAATTCTCATTTACAATTCTTTCAAGATGTTTATTCGCGATCGGCAAGCCCTTTTGATGTTTTTCATACTTCCAATATTGCTGATGCTGATACTTGGCTTTGTCATAGAAGGGATGTCTGGAAGCACGACGGGTGTCAACGTCAAAATTGCCGCCTACACATCTTCAAAAGAGATTGAAAAAAGTATGACTGAGGCCGCCTCTAATACAGGCATCGATTTCATTTTCACCAAAAGCGCAGCAGCCGTTGATGAACTCTTGAACAATGGAGAAGTTCAGATGGGGATGATTATCGATAAGGATATTTTTACCTTCGTGTACAATCAATCCTTTGGACAATACAATAATTACTTGAAAATCCTTCAAGATGTTATTTCGAGTAGCATCGTAAATAGCATCTCAAATGTTAAGCCTTACATTAAAATAAAGTCCGTTTCAGTTACAAGCGGCAACTTGACCGTGATAGGTTTTATAGTTCCAGGCGTTGTGGCAATAGCACTCACGATAGCGGGGATCTTTGGCATGGCAATAATTTCTGGAAATTACAGACAAAACATGGTTTTGAAAAGAATGGAAGTAACGCCTTTAAATGGAGGAGTTTTCTTTCTTTCCCTTGCGATTGTAAGGTTCATAACATCCGTTGTGGCGGCAACTTTAACGGTTTTACTTTCCGAACTTATTTTTTCCACTTCGTACAGCATAAACTGGCCTTCTTTTTTATTCTTTGTCTCAGGTGGCGTAACGCTTTCTCTTGGAATAGGGGTCATATTCTCTTTACTTTCAAGGGATTTATGGACTATTCTCAACATTTCAACGATTCTTTCAATAACGATGATGTTATTCTCGGACGTATTTTTCCCCTATTCCATAATGCCAAATTACATGAGAATTATTTCCACGATGCTTCCGATATCCTACTTTGCCAAGGGACTTAGATACACCTTGGGAATAGAATCCATGCATTACCAAAGTTTCATCCTGCTTACTTGTGTCTTCTTCATAGTTGGAATTGCGATGATCTTCTTTGGAGGAATGGCAATTTTAAAACTTGAGAGAAGGTAAAAATTCACCTACACTTGACTTTGATCCAAAATATGACTATAATTATGGTCAAGGTGATATAAATGCTTAACAAGATCAAATTTTACAGTGTTGCGGAAGCAAAGGCCGAACTTTCAAAATTACTTTCTGAAGCAAAAAAGCAAGATGTGGTGATAACAAAAAATGGAATACCAGAGGCAAGTGTTTTGAATTACGAAAGGTATGTCAAGATCATGGATTTTCTCGAACAGGTCAAAGACATATACACACTCGATGTTGGAGAGGGCATACCTGAAGATCCGGTTGAAAAAATGCTTGAAGATGATCAGGAGGTGTAGAAATGGCAGATGTGATCCTTGAGCACGTCTGGAAGGTTTACGAGAAAAAAGTTGAAGCGGTGAAAGACGCAAATTTAAACATTGCGGATAAGGAGTTCTGTGTTTTGGTTGGCCCTTCGGGTTGCGGAAAAACGACAACGCTTAGAATGATAGCAGGGCTTGAGGAGATAACGAAGGGAACCATTAAAATTGGGGACAAAGTCGTAAACGACGTTGAACCTAAGGATAGAGACATAGCGATGGTCTTTCAGAATTACGCGCTTTATCCTCACATGAACGTTTATCAGAATATGTCTTTTGGATTGAAATTAAGACATTTTCCGAAAGACGAAATAGACAGAAGAGTCAAAGAAGCCGCAAGAATTTTGGGCATAGAAGAATTCCTCGATAGAAAGCCAAAGCAACTTTCTGGAGGTCAAAGACAGCGTGTTGCGGTGGGTCGTGCAATCGTTAGAAATCCAAAGGTCTTTTTGTTTGATGAGCCTCTTTCAAACCTCGACGCTAAATTAAGAGTCCAGATGAGATCTGAACTCAAAAAACTACACGTTAGACTTAATGCCACGATGATTTACGTTACGCATGACCAGGTAGAAGCCATGACGATGGCCGACAAAATAGTCGTCATGAGCACCGGCGTGATCCAGCAAATAGGCACGCCATTTGATATATACCACTATCCAGATAACGTTTTCGTTGCGGGTTTCATAGGTTCTCCTTCGATGAACTTCTTAAAAGCAACCGTTTTATGGAAAGACAACGATATGTGGGTTAAATTGTCCAACGGCGCCACAGTCAAAGTCCCGAAGATTTATCAAGAAGAACTTGGTGAATACAAAGACAAAGAGATAATCTTTGGAATAAGGCCTGAAGATATTTACGATAAGATGTTCGCCGTTGCTGCGAAACCGGAAAATACCGTTAGCGTCAAGGTGGACATAATAGAACCTCTCGGAAATCAAACCATGCTTCATGCGAGAATTGGAAATGATCTGATAGTTGCGTCCGTAGATCCCAAAACGGAAGCTCAAATCGATCAGTCAATGGATTTAGTCTTTGACATGTCAATGATGAGGGCATTTGATCCTCAAACACAAAAAGCCATAATAACGAAAGAAAAGCTCGTTCACGGAATGACCGAAAGCAAAGCGGCAAAAGTCGATAACGGGAAAAATTCGGTTCCAGAAAAAGGATAATTTACCAACTTAAATCTGAATTTCGACTTCAGCATGATGCCCCGTCGAAATTTGACCTCATAAGGTGTCAATTTTCTCGAGCGCATCATGTTTTTGTATTCCATGATGTTCTTAAAGGTGGGTAGCACATAATTTGAACTTGATTAAGTGCATCCAAAAATGTTAAAATTGCTCGGAAGACGGAGGTGTGCCCGAATCGGCTAAGGGGCCGGTCTTGAAAACCGGTGGCACTACGTGCCTTCTGGGTTCGAGTCCCAGCACCTCCGCCATTTCTTAAAAACGATCATGTTAAAAAAATCACGAATGGGGGTTGTAAAATGGAAAAAGTTCAGATTTTGAAGGAAAAAATCAAGGAAATAGGATCCCGTCAGATCGAAAAAGGTGACATGATTTTAAGTGCCCTTCATGCAACACAAGAACTTTTCGACAATTCAATACCTCTTGAAGCCGCAAAAGTGATATCTGATGAATTAGACGTTAAAGTTGAGAGAATATACGAACTTGCAACATTTTACAGCATGTATTCGACAAAGCCAAGGGGAAAACACCTTATAAGGCTTTGTGAAAGTTTACCCTGTCATGTCATCGAAGGCCCTGCGGTGGCAAAAAAACTAAAGGAAATTTTGAAGGTTGATTTTGGACAAACCACAAAGGATGGACTTTTCACACTTGAAACCACCTCGTGTCTTGGAATATGCGGCGTCGGTCCCGTCATGATGATCGATGGAGATACGTATGGCAATTTAACGCCAGAAAAGATAGAAAGTATCATACAAAAGTACAGAGGTGAAAAATCATGAAGGCTTTGACGATACTTTTTTCGATGGATTCAAACAGTTTGCTTAACGGTGCAAAATCTTACGAAGGCATGATGAAAAATCTCGTTAACGATTATAACCTTTCAGACGTTGTAGAGATAGTTGAAACTGGAAGTTTCGGATTTTACGGTAAAGGCGCCGCTTTTCAAATTCTCCCAGATGATGTTTATTACATAGTCAACTCTCCCGATGATCTCAAAGAAATTTTTGAAGAGCATGTGCTAAAGGGAAGAATGGTGCCAAAATTTTTGCTTGAAAAAGCAAAGATTACCTCCGCTGATACTTCAAAATTAAAAGAAACAAGAATAGTACTCAGAAATGTCGGCTTGATAGATCCAACGAGTATAGAAGAATACATAGGCCGTGATGGATACGT
This sequence comes from Athalassotoga sp., assembly GCA_031962405.1. Classification (GTDB taxonomy): domain Bacteria; phylum Thermotogota; class Thermotogae; order Mesoaciditogales; family Mesoaciditogaceae; genus Athalassotoga. Next base: position 5,928 of record JAVRKN010000073.1, read on the forward strand.
TGCCCTTTATAGGGCATTGAAGATGAAGCCAACAGAGATAATAGAAATTATCAAAGATTCAGGTCTAAGAGGTAGAGGCGGTGCTGGATTCCCAACGGGACTAAAATGGGAAATGACTTTGAAATCCAAAAGTGATAGAAAATACGTCCTTTGCAATGCAGACGAAGGAGAACCAGGCACTTTTAAAGATAGGCTCATACTTGAAGGAGATCCCCATTCAGTGCTTGAAGCCATGGCGATAGCGGGATACGCCGTCGGGGCGCAAATTGGGTACATTTACATAAGGGGAGAATATTACAATTCCATTCAAAAAGTACAAAAAGCCATAGATGATGCTGAAAATGCGGGTTTATTGGGAAATAACATCTTCGGAAGCGATTTTTCATTCAAGATAAGCATAAGGCCTGGCGCTGGAGCTTACGTAGTCGGCGATGAAACGGCACTTATGGAATCCCTTGAGGGAAAGGCTGGAAGGCCGAGACTCAAACCCCCTTATCCAACAGAATATGGACTTTACGGCAAACCAACTCTTATAAACAACGTTGAAACTTTTGCAAATGTCCCGTGGATAATTTTGAACGGATCAAATGCCTTTAAATCTTACGGAACGCAAAGATCGAAAGGCACAAAGGTTTTCTCTTTAATAGGCAATATAAGCAATAAAGGCGTCGCTGAACTTCCAATGGGGTCAACCCTTAGAGAATTGATATACGGTTTTGGCGGCGGAGTTCCAAATGGAAGGAAACTAAAAATGATCCAAACTGGTGGCACGGCAGGCACCTTTGTAACTCCAGATAAACTTGATATCCCTGTCGATTACGAATCGATAAGAGATGGAATATCCCTTGGATCTGGAGCCGTGCTTGTCATAGATGATAGAAATTGCGCTGTGGATGTGGCAAAAAAAGTTGCGAGATTTTACATGCACGAATCGTGCGGGAAATGCACACCGTGTCGAGAAGGTACAAGAGAATTGTACACACTTTTGGATGAGATATCCAAAGGGCGGGGAAAAGTAGAATATATCGAAAGAATAAAAAATCTCTCACAGGAAATAGCCGATTCATCCTTCTGTGGTCTTGGCCAATCAGTAAACATGCCGATTTTAAGTTTGTACGATAACTTCAAAGATGAGTTTTTGGCTCATATTGGTGCAAGTGAATGCCCGCTTGGCATTTGTGAATTTGAAAAGGCAAAGGTAAAAGCACATGGCGTATAGCAAATGGCTTATGGCATATGGCCTATGGCAAATAGAGATTAGGCATTAGAGATTAGGGATTAGACATTAGGGGTTAGACATTAGGGATTAGACATTAGAGATTAGAGATTAGTGATCGGTAAGGCGAAGGGCAGGATGCCTTTGAGATGTTCTCCGCAGCGAAGCGAGGACCAGACATCGAGGAGGCACCTGCCGAAGCCCATACAAAATAGCGCATGGCATATAGCGTATAGCATATGGCAAATGAGATGGAGGCGAAGAGCATAATGCCCCAGAGAAATCCTCCGCAACGAAGTGAGGACAGCTTCCGAATGGGCACATGTCGGAGCCGAAGCACATAGAGATTAGGGATTAGACATTAGGGATTAGAGATTAGGGA
>JAVRKN010000074.1:0-7462 GCA_031962405.1 Athalassotoga sp.
GGTATATAAAATATTCACCTAATTGGTGGTAAAATATCTTGGGGAGGCAAACATGAAAAAATTATTCGTCTTTTTGTTTCTGATCGTGGTTTTATCAGTTGTAGCGTTGACCGATACACTCAACATAATAGCGGGAGAAGTCAATTATGGCATAGGCAGCACGCAAACGACCATCACAAATGGTAAAGTCATCATCGGCAATACAACGATAATGGCAACATTGATAACCATAATAGGCCAAAAAGATTTAAGTGGAAATGTGAGCTGGACAACCGCAAAGGCTACGGGCGGTGTTTTTATATACACCGGAAATGCCACAGCAACTGCAAGATCGATGGTTTATGATCTTAACACGAATGTTGGAACGCTTTCCGGCATGGCGTCGATGACCATAAATGCAAGCGGCGGTCAAATATCAATTCGATCCTCAACACTTCAATTCAACACAAAGACAAACTTTTACACCGGTCAAGGCAGTCCAACGATCATAACGAAGAAGGATATATACATTCAGGGAAAACAATTTTCTTACGATTCGTCGAAAAATTACCTGGACATAACTGGCAACGTTTATCTTTACAACAGTTCTACAAAAGAAAAGGCCTACGCGGATGAACTCGTTATGAACACGGCCGATAACAAAATAGTTCTGAAGAAAGTTCAAATGGAAATAATGGTTGGTTCTGGTTCATAAAGATGGAGGTGTCACTCAGATGGAAAGATACAACGGTGTATCAAAAAGAGCGAGCGAATTACCCGCTTCGCCCATAAGAAAACTTGTGCCTTACGCAGATGAAACTGAAAAGAGAGGCGTAAAGATTTATCACCTAAACATAGGTCAACCAGATTTGAAAACGCCGCAGATCTACTTTGATAGGATAAGAAAGTTCTCTGGTACCGACGATTACACGAATTCGGCAGGACTCATAGAACTCAGAGAAAAGTTTTCTCAGTATTACAAAAAATGGTCTATCCCATTTGAAGCAAAAGAGATAATCGTAACTGAAGGTGGCAGTGAGGCCGTAAGTTTTGCCATAGCCGCCGTTGCAGATCCCGGCGATGATATCATCGTGATAGAGCCATTTTATGCCAATTACGCTGCTTTTGCAAAATTTCTCGGTGTCAACGTTGTACCCGTTACCTCATTGGCAGAAAATGGTTACAGAATGCCTCCAATCAAGGAATTTGAAAGAGTACTTACCCCAAGAACTAGGGCAATTCTCTTTCCAAACCCAGGCAATCCAAATGGCGTGGTTTACACAGAGGAAGAACTTCAATCGATAATGGATTTCGCCGTGCGCAATGACCTTTACATAATCACAGACGAGGTTTACAGAGAGATAACCTTTGATGGTTTAAAAGCGCACTCCATGATGGATTTCGGCCATCACGAAAGGATCATAGTGGCAGACAGTTTATCCAAAAGATTTAACATATGCGGTGCGAGGATTGGTGCCATAGCATCGAAGAACAAAAACGTAATGGATGCCGTGATGAAGATGGCAATGGCCCGACTTGCAGCCAACCATATCTCTCAATACGGCGCGATAGGGCTTTTCGATTTGCCCGATTCGTATTTCAAAGAGATGGCCCAAGAGTATGAAAAAAGGCGCGATGTGGTTTACGAAGAACTCAGAAAAATTCCGGGAATAATCATGAATAAGCCGCAGGGTGCTTTTTATCTGGCAGCCAAATTGCCCGTTGACGATAGCGAAGAGTTTGTGAAATGGATGCTCCAAAATTTCAATTATGAAAACAAGACAACGATGGTAGCACCGCTTGGAGGATTTTACGTAACCCCAAATATGGGAAAAGACGAGATAAGAATAGCATATGTCCTCAATTCAGAAGATCTTAGGGAAGCATGCTTTATTTTGGCAAAAGGACTCGAAGTTTACAATCAAAGGAAAATTTTTGCTAAGAGGTGAATGAGATTGACAAATGAAAGGTTGAGAGGTGAACTTAAAAAGAAGAATTTAAGGATAACTTCTCAAAGAGAAAGTGTTTTTTCTTTTTTCGTAGAACACAAAGGAGAACATTTCACGCCGGATGAACTTTACAGGCTTATTTCTCGAAAAAATTCACATTCGAATATAAGTAAGGCTACAATTTACAGGACAGTTCAAATGCTTGTTGAAATGAAACTTCTATCAAGGATAGATCTTGATGATGGCATTGAAAGGTACGAATTGAAGGAAGAGTCTGGTCATCAACACCATCATCTCATTTGCACCGTGTGCGGAAAGGTTTACGAGTTGGACGAAGATCTGCTTGACGATCTTGAAAAGATAATAGAGGAAAGAACGGGCTTCAAGGTAAAAGATCACCAACTGAAGATCTACGGTATTTGTCCAGATTGCCTTGCTGATGAAGCAAAGAAAGAAAAATCAACGCTAAAAGTGGTAAAAAAGTAATCCAAAATGCTATCACCTTTGATGGTATCTCAACCGTCGAAAGTGGTAGCATTCTTGTGAAATAAGCAAGCCAGTCCAAGGCCTTCACAAAGGGCGAAATTCCTGCCCCAATTATCATCTCGAGAAAAGAGACTTCTAAAACGGCAAAAAGAGAAAAGATCAAGCCTCCTTCCATGAGTATGGTCATAAGTATAGGGACTATTAGAGCGTTGAATGGAAGAGACGCAACGTAAATCCTTCCAAAATCAAGGATCAAAAATGGTATTATGCCTATATTTGCCGCTATCGTTGCATTTATGGCTTGAGAGATGTATCTTGGCTTGAATTCTGGAAGTATTGGTATAAGCGTTATCATTCCAATTACGGCAGAATAAGAAAGTTGAAATGAAGGATCGAAGATCACCGACCCGTCAACAAGTACCTCATAAAGGCCTACAAGTCCAACGACGTTGAGAAGATTTTGTTTTCTGTCAAGTAATTTGAAAACGGTGTAAATTCCAAAGGTAAAAATCGCCCGGAATGTGGGTATAGAAAATCCGGTTATAACACCGTAAAACATTATGATCGCTAAAACAATCGGGTATTTAACGTAATTCATGGGAACGAGTTCTGAAATAAAGATCAAAGAAATTGTGGCTATTATCCAGACATTAGAACCAGATACCGCGAATATCTGGGCATAGCCGCTTTCATTGTACATCGATTTGAGATCGTAAGGCACGTCTCTTCTTCCAAGAAAAACAGAAGCAAGGGTATCGGCACCGCTTATGACGTATTTCTTGAAATGAGCGTAGATGAAATTCGAAACCTTTGCGCCCCATCTCATTACGCTGTCAAAGAAAGATCCAGGCCATTCCGTCCAAAAAGCATCAATTGCAGAGATCTTACCATTTGCCTTTTCAACCCTTCCCATGAAAAGATCGGATATCTCGGGATTTCCTGTGGAATAATTGTTCTTTGAAATTAAAACGTAGGCCGAACCTCCTCTAATCCATCCATAAGAGGTGTGAAATTTTATGTCAGATAAGCCTACCGCACTGCCACTAACTTGATTTACTCTACCAGTTATGAAGAAAGTTCCATCTGGTAAGGTCATTGGGGAAAGCATAAAAGAAAGGCCCGCAAAGAAAATTGCCAAAGAGATCAAAATATCTCGTTTGGCAAAGATAAGGCCTGCTGCGCCCAACGACAACAGAAGCCCTATCCACCAGATATTTGTCTTTGAAAGAAATGATCCCAAGATTGCCGCTAAGAAAAAAATGAAAAATGGATACTTTTTCATCTTTGCAGCAAAATTTGAGTCTCATCAAAAAAGTGCGCCACTGCTTTTGTAGCAGTGGCGAAATCTAAGATCAAAGACTTGCTCATAATCCCTTCTTTTTGATCTCAAAGAAGAGATCTTCGGATCTTATGGGTAGTCTTCTCATTCTAATTCCCAGCGCATCGAAAATCGCATTTGCTATGGCTGGTCCAGGCGTATCAAGGCCTATTTCTGAAACGCTTTTTGCTCCGAATGGCCCCGTCGGCTCATAACTCTTGGCAAATCTTACCTTTATGCTTCCTATGTCTCCCCTTGCTGGTATTTTGTAAGTGAAAAAGTCATTTGTGACAAGTCTTCCGTTTTTATCCATGATGTGATCTTCAAAAAGAGCCATGCCTATGCCTTGTGCCGACGCCCCTTCAACCTGACCTCTTGCAAGCACCGGATTTATCGGGACGCCGCAATCGATGTAATTCAAAAAGTCGACAACTTTTACCTTTCCAGTTTCGAGATCGATCTCCACTTCTGCAAAGGAAACAAGGTATGGTGGTGGAGAAACTTCGCTGACAAAAGATTCTGTGACTTCGAGTTGGCGTTGGTTGAAGGTGTAAAATAGTTTTGTTTGCAGATCGCTGAAACTCAAAGTGTCGCCGTCATCGGAAATGACCTTATCTTCATCGAGTTCCAAAGCGTAAACAGGTTTATTCATTATCTCAGAGGCGGCTTTTAGAATTTCCTCCTTCATCTTTTCAGCCGCGATTTTTACGGCATTTCCTGAAACGTAAGTCGTAGAGGACGCATAAGCACCCTTATCAAAGGGGGTCATATCCGTATCTGAAGAATAAACGATTATCTTTTCAACCTTTGTATGGAGCACCTCGGCTGCTATTTGAGCAAGAATCGTATCACTTCCTGTTCCAAGATCTGTTGCGCCAACAAGTAAATTGAAGGTTCCATCATCGTTCATCTTTATCGTTGCCCCTCCCATGTCTATTGCGGGTATAGACGATCCTTGCATGGCAAAAGCAACTCCATAACCATGGGCAATTCGCCTCTTTCGATCTATTCTTGGACGCTTTCTCTTTTCATACCATCCAAATTCTTTTGCTCCTTCGATCGCACACTCTTCAATCTTGCAACTGTTTATGATCTGATCTACGCCCTCACGCCCTTCTCCCATTATTTTAAAGATCGGTGAGGTTTCACCTTCGCGAATTGAATTTTTCAATTTGAATTCAAGCGGATCGATGCCAATTTTATGTGCAAGCGCGTCAAGAATTGAGTCGAGTGGGAACGTGCCCTGTGGCGCACCGTATCCCCTAAATGCCCCTGCTGGCTCTGTGTTTGAGTAAACGACATCCCCTCCGAATTTAACGGCTTTGACCTTGTTGTAAAGCGGAAGCGTCTTTGATCCTCCAACCATGAAGACCGTAAGTGCATGCTCACCATAAGCACCGGTGTTTGAAAGTCCCCAAAGTTCAAGCGCTCTAAGTGTGCCATCCTTCATCGCGCCAGCCCTTGCCCTGAATCTCATCGCATGGCGAGTGTTTGAAGCCGTCATCGTCTCTTCCCTTGAGTATATACATTTCGCCGGCCTTCCCGTTTTTAACGTAACGGCCACAACGTATGGTTCAACGTGAAGGGCCTGCTTCCCTCCGAAGCCTCCGCCTATGCGAGGCTTTATGACACGGCAGTTGACGCCAAAGATACGCTTGAGTATCCTTCTTGCATGAAATGGTACCTGAGTCGAAGTTATGACGGTCAATCTTCCATTTGGATCGAAGTAAGAAATGGCCCCGTGAGGTTCCATCATGGCATGGGATTGATTTGGCGTGTAATAAACTTCATCGACAACGTAATCGCATTTCTTCAACTCTTCTTCGACATTCCCTATTTCCATCTCGTAATGCGCCGCTATGTTGTGCTTCGGATCATAGGCTCCAGTTATCTCCGCTTCGTCGTGAATTACAGGTGCACCTTCATCCATGGCATGTTCAAAGTCAAGAACTGCTGGAAGCACCTCATATTCAACTTTTATCAATTTCATGGCTCTTTCGGCAATTATTTCATTTTCAGCCGCCACTATTGCAACGCCATCACCCACGTATCTGACCTTTCTGTCAAGCACAAAGGTATCGTAAGGAGAAGGTTCGGGATATCCTTGACCAGCGCGCGTGTAGATAACGTGCGGTACGTCTTTATAGGTAAGAATGCACGCAACGCCTTCTATCATCGCTGCGGAGGTGTCTATTGATTTTATGATGGCATGAGCGTAAGGGCTTCTGAGAATTTTCACCGTTAAGGTATTAGGGATATCAAAATCGTCTGTGAAAACTGGTTTTCCCCTCACAAGGGCTTTGCCATCTACCTTTTCGACGGGAGTATTTACAACGTTTAATTTCTCCTGAGCAAGCGTTTTCATTTCGATCGCCTCTCCTTTGCGGCTTTGATAATCGCACGGGTTTGGCTTTCGTAGCCTGTGCATCTGCACAAATTTCCCTTAAGGTAATCTATAATTTCTTGCTCCGTTGGATCTGGATTTTCTCTTAAAAGTGCTTCAGATGTTATGATGAGACCCGGTATGCAAAAACCGCATTGCGATCCTCCTTCTTCCAAAATTGCCTTTTGGATATCTGAAAGAGAGTTTTCATCGGAAAATCCTTCTATCGTCCTAACATCATGCCCATCAACGGCTGCGGTAAAGGTTGTACAGGATAAAACGGGTCTACCGTCGATCTGAACGGTACAGGCTCCACAACTTGCGGTGGAGCATCCATGTTTTACACCCTTATAACCTATCCTTCTGAGCGTTTCTAAAAGCATTTCTCCAGGTTCTATTTCCAAAGATTGAACTTTATCGTTAATTTTCAAATTCACCTTCATGGTTAACCCTCCTCAAGGCTTTCTCGAGCAATGCCCTTGAAAGCGCCTTTCTGTATTCAGCGCTTGCCCTTATGTCCGATCCAACTTGAACAACCTTCTCCATCAAATCGCACGCATCTTTGGAAACATCCTTTAAATTCTTTCCCATCAAGAATTCTTCGACTGCCCTTATCCTTTGAGAGATCATTGGCCTTGAACCAACCACAATCCTTGCATCTTTGATCGTTTGTCCGTCTAAAACGATCCTAAGCCCCAAGTTAAGCGTTGCTATGTCGAAATTGGATTTTGCAAATTTTTCAAAAACGGCAATTCCATCTGATTTTGGCACTTCCACTTCTGTGATTATGGACCCTTTTAAACTTTTTGTCACGTATTCCTGAAGAGAAATTTTGGAAAATTTTCCATCGTAGATCTCGACGTTTGAATCTAAGATCATGAAAATCGTTACGATATCAGACCAGCCAAGTTTAAAGGCTATTGATCCTCCTAAAGTCGCCATATTTCTTATTTGGGTGCTTCCTATCTCTTTGATTGAATTCTTGATCAAATTACCGTTTAAACTTGCAAGGTTTGGGTTTGAAATTAGATCGGCTAATTTAACGTTGGCACCGATTTTAAAAAGATTGCCATGATCTTCTATGTGATTTAGCCCAACACTTTTTAGATCAACAAGTCTCTCAACGCTTGAAACTTTCAGTTGGGCGACCATAAGACCTCCGCTCACGTAAAGAGAGCCGGGCATTTGGCCCATCTCGTAAGCAGATTGAATGGTACTTGGTTTAAGATATTCTTTAATATCGAGCAAGATACTTCCTCCCCTCTGTGAAGTAGAAAATTATAACATTTTATGACATAATTTTGAATTTTTTTGGATGGCAATCCGATGCTTCGGCAGATGCACTGT
>JAVRKN010000075.1:0-7380 GCA_031962405.1 Athalassotoga sp.
CTCTTTTGAAAATTTAGACAGATTCTGTATAATTGATCTTGAAAGGAAGCGATTTGAATGAGATGGGCAATAATTGGCTTTGGAAGCATTTCCAAGAACAGATTTTTGCCGGCTCTTAGAGAAGCAAATGCAACTTTGGGAGCAATTGTAACGGGAAATCCTCAGCGAGTGAAAAATGAAATCGATGAAAATGTTAAAATTACCGATAAAATTGATGACCTAAAAGACATAGATGTGGCTTACATTGCAACGCCGAATTCACTTCACAAGTCTCAAGTGATTGAGTGTGCAAGGCGGGGCATAAATGTTTTTTGCGAAAAGCCAGTTGGAATGAATGCAGATGAAGCAAGGCAAATGGCCGAATTTTGCGATAAATCAGGCGTAACTTTTGGTGTTGCGCACATGGGAAGATTTAACAGTTACAACGTGCTTGCAAGGGATATTTTACGATCGGGCGAACTTGGTAAGATTGGCATCGTCAAGGCAAGTTTTTCCTTTGTTAACACCGAGCGAGATAAATGGAGATATGATTTCTCTTTAAGCGGTGGCGGAGCAATAATGGACATAGGCATTCACATCATAAACTCGCTGAGATTTATGCTTGAAAGGGATGTTGAAGAGATAAGCGCGATAAACGAAAATCTTGGCTACAATGTCGATCAAAATGCCGCTGCCATCATGAAATTCAAAAATGGACCTCTTGCCCTTGTGGATAGCAGTTTTGATACTTACCCAAGCGTATCATTTGAATTTCGCGGAGACAACGGCATGATGTATGTCATGGACACTCTGTTTCAGGATTACAAAGGGAGAGTCATCGTCGCGAAGAACGGCACCTTTGAGTTAAGAGATGCAATAGATAAAAAACCTTATGTGCTCGAAATAGAGGATATGGAGAGGGCCGTTAAAAATCATACCAAACCTGCAACTGATGGATGGGAAGCCTTTAAAGACATGCAAATTGTCGATGGTTGGTACAGATCGGCAAAAGAATCTAAAATAGTGAGAATTCTCTGAAGAGGTCAAAGTGGAAATATTTGAAATATCACCGAAAGACGTTGAAATACCCCAAAGGGCAATTGCCGCAAGAATGGGTTTTAAAGGCATTGGTAAGATTCCAGATGAATTCAAGTCAAGGTACGATGAAGCGATATCAACGGCACTTGAGATCGCAAAACCAATTGCTGCCGTTGAGAACTTTCACATGAATCCGGAATCCAATGGAAAAATTTTTATAGACACGATAGAAATAACTGGCATGCTTGCCAAATCTCAACTTGGAAAAAGCGTTGAGATAACGGCCATGCTTGTAACGCTTGGAAGCACCATCGACGATGAAATAGAAAAACTTCACGAAGAGGGTGAAGAATTGAAGTCTTTCATGATCGATGCGATAGGATCTGAACTTGTGGAATATGTGGCAAGATTGATAGACGGCAATCTGAGATCAAAGACATCTCTTAAAGGCAGTGCCAGAATCGCGCCGGGCTATGTAGATCTTCCGATAACTCTTAACGCATGGTTTGCGTCGAAACTTGGAAAATTCATCTCCGTAAGATCAGATCCGCAATCGTTCACATTTTTACCAAGAAAGACTATATCCGCATTCATAGGGTGGTCAAATTGAAAAGAAAAGCACTTGCCGATATTCTAAAAGAAAGAGTTTTGATCCTCGATGGGGCTTATGGGACGGAATTCATGAGAAGAGGCTTTAAAAAAAGTCCAGAGGAGATTTTGCTTGAGCATCCAGAAGCAATAAAAAAACTCCACGAAGAGTACGTTAGGTCTGGAGCGAACGTATTACTGACATCTACTTTTGGTGCAAATCCGATAAAGCTTTCAAAGATAGGCCTTGAATCTCACCACGATGAAATAGTTAGAAATGCCGTTAAAATAGCAAGAAGTGCTTCAAGAGGTGCACTTGTCTTTGGCGACATCGGGCCAACGGGAGATCTGCCTTACCCTTTAGGGGAACGGACTTTTGACGAATACTACGATAGTTTTCAAAAGACGGCGCGAATTCTTATCGAAGAAGACGTTGACGCCATAATTCTTGAAACCTTCACGGATATTCTTGAATTGAAGGCTGCCTACTTTGCCGTTCGCGATCTTTCAGACGATATTTTTTTGATAGCCCATCTTACCTTTGACGAAAAGAGCAGAACCCTTACGGGAACTGATCCAGTGAATTTTGCAATAACCTTTGACGATTTAGACGTTGATGCCATAGGCATAAATTGTTCTTTAGGACCCGAAGAGATGCTTCCCATTTTTGAAGAATTATCAAAATACACCAACAAATTTCTCACAGTTGAACCAGATGCCGGTAAACCAATTCTCAAAGGGGATACCGTCGAATATCCCATAAAGCCTGACGAATTCGCGATTCACATGGATTCATACTGGGAAGCCGGCGCAAACGTTATAGGCTCATGTTGCGGATCAAATCCCGCGCACACCGCCAAAATATCCACCATCGTTGGAAAAAGAAGTCCAGTTGAAAGAAATGAAAAGCGTCTCTTTGCCATTTCAAGCCCATCATCGATGGTCAACTTTGAAAACTTCGTGATCATAGGAGAAAGGTTAAATCCTGCTGGAAAGAAAAAACTTACAGAAGCAATGCGCGAAGAACGCGTCGATTACATATTGGATCAAGCAAGAGAACAAATTGAGAGGGGAGCACATGCCTTAGATCTCAATTTTGGAGTGGAACAAACTGTTTCAAAATCATTCATGATTAAATCTGTTTCTGCCTTGACTTACAAAACAGGATCTCCGCTTTCTTTGGACATTCAAACGCCAGAAATACTTGAATTTATAATGAAAAGATATCCAGGAAGGCCTCTTGTCAACTCTGCCAGGGCAGTTGATGAAGAGTTCTTAAAGCGTGCAAATTTCATAAAAAAATACGGTGGCATTTTGATAGCGCTTTCGATGGGCGAGCATGTACCTGAAAACTTTGAGGACAGAAAAGCATCGATAAATCACATTTTGAAAATGGCAGAGTCGGTGGAACTATCACGGGATCGCATTCTCTTCGATCCAATTGTACTTGCAATCGGTGCCGGAGGAGACGCCAGAGAAACGATAAAGACGATTTCCTATCTTAATTCAATGGGCTTAAAAACGACCTTTGGCTTATCAAATGTTTCATTTGGAATGCCAGATAGATCTTACATAAATGGCGCCTTCTTGACGATGGCAGTCTTAAACGGATTAAGTTCTGCGATAATGAATCCTTTGGACGAAATCGTCATGGGAAATTTAAAGGCTTCACTTTTACTTTCAAGAAGATCTCAGATCGAAGTTGAAAGAATTCAAAGTACAGATGAACTTTTGAATTTAGTTCTAACCGGATCAGAAGAAAAATTGATCGGTAAAGTTGATGAACTTTTAAAAACTCAAGAGCCCGTGTCGGTTATAGAAAACCACCTCAAACCTGTCATGGACAAGGTTGGAGATTTGTACGGCAGTGGAAAGATATTTTTACCACAGTTGATACTTGCGGCCCAGACGGCACAAAAAGCCTTCGAGAAAGTTCAAAAATTGATCCCATCTGGTGGAGACTACGGCGGATTCATCATAGCAACGGTCAAGGGAGACGTTCACGACATAGGAAAAAACATAGTGGCAACGATAGTTAAAAGTGCGGGATACAGAGTGATCGATCTCGGCCGCGATGTGCCTTCTGAAAAGATAGTGGAGATCGCCGAAAAAGAAAGGCCTTTAATGGTGGGCCTTTCGGCCATGATGACCACCACGGCACCAAGAATAAAAGAAGTAACGGATGAGATGAAAAGAAGGCATCTCCAAATTCCAGTCATCGTTGGAGGTGCCTCCCTTAACGAATCGCTTGCAAAAGAACTTGGTGCTGATTTCTACGCTAAAAGCGCAACAGACGCCATAAAATACCTAAAAGAATTGAAAAACTAACGCATCTTGACGGACATCCTGCCGTAAGCATTATTCACTTCTTCTGCCGTAAGCATGATATCTTCGCACATTCCAATTTTCATCATTTCCTTGGACAACCTTACTATCTGTGGTGCCCTCAAAGAGGCCTTTTCAAGCACTTCATCATTTTTGAAAAGATTGAAAGTGCTTCCATCGTATACGATCTTCCCCTGATTCATGACGATAGATCTTGGGCAGAATTCGGCAACAAGGCGCATATCGTGCGTTATGACTATTATCGTAGTACCATCTTCATTCAATTTTTTAAGCAATTCCATTATCTCTTTTGACATCCTGTAATCTTGGCCAGTTGTCGGTTCATCAACTATTATTATCTCGGGATGCATTACAAGTACACTTGCGACTCCAAGTCTTCTTTTCTGACCTCTTCCAAGAAAGAGTGGATCCTCTTTGATTTTGTCGATTAAATTCACACTCTTCAAGACGGCATTGACTCTTTCCTCTATGACAGATTGTGAAGCACCCATGTTTTTGAGACCATAAGCAACCTCGCTGTAAACATTTCTGTTGAATATCTGATGATCTGGATTTTGAAAAACGTATCCAACATGGCGCGGCATATTCCTTCTGTTTTTAGCGTCGTGAAGATCGAGATCCGCAATTTTAACCGTTCCCTTGAAATTTCCTTCTATACCGGACAATATCTTTGAAAGCGTACTTTTTCCAGATCCATTTTGGCCTATAAGTGCCACCATTTCATTTTGTTTAATCTCGAAAGAGAGCCCATTCAAAGCCTGGGTACCATCTTCGTAAGAGAATTTAAGGTCTTTCACTTCTATGAGTGGACTACCGCTTTCGTCTGGCATCACATGCGATACCTTGCCAAATCTTACATCTTTAGGAATTTTTTCTATGAACGCTTCAATAGTGGTACATCTTTTTGAATCGTTGCCACATTTCAATTCTGCAATTTCTGGAGCGTAGATGTTGTATTTGCTTATTAAATCGATGTCTGAATATATCTCTTCCGGCTTTCCCATGGCAACTATCATTCCGTCGTTTAAAACTATCATTCTGTCCGCAAATTCTTGCATCAATTCGGGATTATGCTCAACAAGTATAACCGTTAAATTACCCTCTTTTTTTAACTTTTGTATGGCCTCTATGATCTCAATCTTTCCTGCAGGATCAAGATCTGAAGTTGGTTCATCAAGTATCAATATCTTTGGACGCATTGCGATAAATCCGGCTATTATAAGCCTCTGCTTTTGGCCGCCAGAAAGTTCAGTTGGATGAATTTTGTCTGCCATATCGTATATATCTATCATTCCAACGCGTTCGAGCGCTTCTTTTATTCTGAGATCGATTTCCCCTTTATCAAGGCCCAAAAATTGAAGGCCAAGAGAAAGTTCCTGCCTCACGCTCATCGTCAAAAACTGACTTTCTGGATCCTGCATTACAAGTCCAACCTCTGGAGCCATGACACCTTTGCCGGTTATCACATGCTTGCCATCTTTTTCCTCAACCGCACTTACGACCTCATCAAAGACCTGAACCGTCCCGCTCACATACTGGCGAGGATCCCTTTCGGCAAGTTGCATTTGGTGAGGGATGAGGCCGGCAATGGAAAAACAAAGAGAAGTTTTCCCTGCACCACTTGGGCCAGTTATACCGAAAAATTCGCCAGGCTTTACGGTCAAATTTATGTTTTTAAGCGCAAAATCACTCACGACCCCCGTAAAATTTGGGTATTTCCAGTAAAAGTTCTTGATCTTAACTGCATCCATCATCATCACCTCATGATTCCGAGCATGACCATAGAGTTGACGAAATAGGATATCACCAACAAAAAGACGGAAAAGCCGAGCAATATGAAATCCCTTGAATGCAAAGTATCGCTTGCTTTAACAGAAGTTATATGCTTTGCTTTGCTAAAGCCCCGAGCCTCAAGGGCTGAAGCCATATCAACCGATCTTTTTATCATGGCTGCCGTTAATGGAATAGAAAGCGAGATGAAATTTTTCGCATTTTTGATTATGCTCTTTCCGGAACTTATGCTTGCACCTCTGGCGAACTGAGCGTGCCTTATGGAATCGAAATCACTTTGCATCACATGAAAACTTCTCAATATCATGGAAGTGAAAAAAGCCACCTTGAATGGAGATCTCAGTGCGCTCATCGATTCTATTATGTCTGAATCTCTTGTTGTCATTATGACAAGCAACGTAAGGAATGCCATCGCGGCGTATCCAACGATCTTCGTAATCCCAACTTCCAAAGAAAGCGTCGTTATTTTGAATGGGATTCCATAAGGCACAAGAGAAAATATGACGTCACTTCCTACCTGATTGAAGACAAGCCACCACACCAACATTACCAAAAGTGCAATTGGAAGAATGACAAGATACGTTCTGACAAGAAACCTCAAAACACGTGCATCCTCCATGAAAGCCAAAACGATGAAAAGTATCACAAGTGCCGAGATTAAATCAGGCGTTTGTTCCGTCATAAATCTTATAACGGCAAGAGAAACGATTACAAGAATCGAAAATTTGATCACGGCGTTGAGTTTTGTAAAAATCGATCCACGTCTTGCGGAAAAAAGCAAAGTTTTTATGTACTTTTTTTCGCCAACTCTGTTTACTCTTGTTGGCTGAACATCTTCGCCAATCACGAGATCCATCCCTTATTTAAAAGTCCATATCTTTCCACTATTGGTGTAAGATATTTGCTCAAAAAAGGCATCAAAATCAGCACTATTGCATCTCCAATTATCCATAAAGCAGCGCCAAGCCAATACGCTTTAACAGGCACAAAACCTAATTCCGTTAACACCCACACGCCCCACATTCCTCCGAATATGTTCGTGATACCCATTACCCACACCACAAACCAAATCGTTGCACCAGCCTTGGAAAATATATCACGACCAAATGGATCGATTCCATGCTTCTCAAGATATCCACGATAAAGCAAGAAAATGAGAAGTGCTGGAACAAAATCTCCGACGCTGAAAAGTAAAGATGGAATGATGGGCAATCCCGTTAATAGACCGGCACCAACAACACTGCCTATCCACGCTCCCAATATGCCCCATAAACCCCACCAAAGCGTGAAAACGACAAAAAATGGATATGCCCAGTAAAGAAATCCTATGCCAGGTCCAACAACAGGCGTGGCCACAGCGCCAAGCCACGAAAGCAGAATAACAACGGCAATCTGCACAGCGTAAAGCACGTATTTCGTTGTGGTTATTTTGCCTGGATTCCAACTTAACGTGTAAATCTTGGAAAAATCTTCCTTTACTTCACCCATAAGAAACCTCCTTAGAATATAAGATAAATGAAAAAAGATCACCTACAATAGTGATCTGATAAATACCTCGATCACTTCTTGTAGTCAGAC
The DNA here is from genome assembly GCA_031962405.1 of Athalassotoga sp. Classification (GTDB taxonomy): domain Bacteria; phylum Thermotogota; class Thermotogae; order Mesoaciditogales; family Mesoaciditogaceae; genus Athalassotoga. The sequence continues at coordinate 7,321 of JAVRKN010000075.1, forward strand.
AATTTAAGGTTGCCTGGTAGAAACTCTTGAGCCATATTCTCAAGATTATACAGAAGTGCC
>JAVRKN010000076.1:0-7330 GCA_031962405.1 Athalassotoga sp.
ATTTCAGTCTAATCATATGTGGTATAATGATTTAAAGTTGTTGAACAATTGCGTAAGATTTATATGATTTAATTTTTACGCGAAAGAGGTGATTTATTTGAAAATTTTAATGGTTTATCCCAGTTACCCAAATACCTTTTGGAGTTTTAAATACGCGCTTAAATTCGTTTCAAAGCGAGCAGCACTTCCCCCGCTCGGGCTCTTAACAATCGCATCTTATCTTCCCAAAAGTTGGGATTTAAAACTTGTGGACATGAATTGTGAGAAACTCAAAGATGATGACATAAAAAATGCCGATTACGTTTTTGTGAGCGCAATGACAGTTCAAAGAGAGTCTTCAATTGAGGTTATAAAAAGATGCAATAATTTGGGAATACCCGTTATCGCCGGAGGCCCGCTTTTTACAATGGAGCCTGATACCTTTAACGATACCGTTGATCATTTCGTGCTTGGAGAGGCCGAAGATCTAATGGATGATCTGGTAAAAGATATGGAAGCACGCAAATTGAAAAGATACTACGTAAAAACCTCCTTCTGCGATATAGAGAAAACGCCAATACCAAGGTGGGATCTGTTGAAATTGAAATGGTACGCCTCTATGAGCATTCAATATTCTAGAGGGTGTCCATATAACTGCGAATTTTGCGATATAGGGGCTTTGAGTGGCAGGGTACCACGCCAAAAGAATGCAAAACAGATTGTCGGTGAAATTCAATCGCTTTACGATGCCGGATGGCGCAAATCCATATTCTTTGTAGACGATAATTTCATAGGGAACAAAGCAAAGTTGAAAAAAGAGATACTGCCAGCCATAATAGAATGGCAGAAAGCGCACAAGTATCCATTTACATTTTACACAGAAGTTTCAATAGATTTTGCGGACGATGATGAACTCATGGAACTCATGTACCAGTCAGGTTTCGATAGAGTTTTCGTTGGAATAGAAACTCCGGATCCGGAAAGTTTGAAAGAAGCAAACAAATATCAAAACATAAAGCATGATCTCGAAAAATCAATTCGCAAGATACAATCTTCTGGCTTTGAAGTTCAAGGCGGATTTATAGTTGGTTTTGATAGCGATATGCCGACGATCTTCAAAAGGCAATTTGATTTCATACAAAATAACGCCGTCGTTACCGCCATGGTTGGATTATTAAATGCCCCGCGCGGAAGCCAACTTTACGAAAAACTCAGAAATGAAAACAGATTACTCGGAGAAATGACTGGTGATAACGTCGATGCAATGACGAATATAATTCCAAAGATGGATCCAAAAGTACTCGTGAATGGTTACAAATCTTTGGTGGATTTGCTTTACAACCCCAAAAATTATTACAAGCGACTTAAGGAATTTCTTTCAGTTTACAAAGTGCCAAACTTTTCAAAGCCAAAGATAAGCCTCCCAGAAATCGGCGCATTTTTAAAATCAATCTTTTTGCTTGGAATCTTTGGCAAAGAAAGAAAAGAATACTGGAAGATCCTAACATGGAGTTTGTTCAAAAAACCAAAAGTCTTTTCAAAAGCAGTCTCATTTGCGATATATGGGTATCACTTCAGAAAGGTGGCAGAGAGACTTTCTAAATCTTCAAGAAAAGGAAAATTGTCAGAAGCATGAAAAGAAATTTCTTGTTTCTTTCGATAGCGATCTTTGTTATCGTTATTGTCTTATCGTCGTGTTTTTTGCTTCAATCTCAACTTACGGTAAGTTCGTCCCCGCAGGGGATCAACATTCTTATTGACGGATCTTTATACACTACGCCCGTCTCGACTGACTTATCTTACGGCTTGCACACAATCCAAGTAATTCCAACCTACACGACCATCGGTAATTACGCCGGTACACAAAACACGGAATACTTATTTTCTTCATGGTCTGATGGTTCGACTCAAAATCCGCGCCAGATTAACCTAACATCTGCCCAAAATTACGCTTTTACAGCCTTAACTTATTACAAACTCGTCCTTGGATCGAATGTGGGATCGCCCATGGCGACTCCCGTTTCTCAGAATGGATTTTACCTCGCGGGATCTCAAGTAGAGATCAGCGCTCCACCCATTCAAGGGTATCTTTTCGAATATTGGATCGTAAATGGCCAAACTACCACGGGCAATCCTTTGACTGAGATTTTAAATCTCCCAACTCAGGCAACGGCAGTTTACGCGCAAATTGTGCCTCCAATTCAGCCATCAAATCCGCAGCCATTGAATGGGGAAAGCGGGGTACCGACAAATGTAACCTTAAGTTGGTACGGATCGGATCCAAATAATCTTCCTTTGACCTATTCACTTTACTTTGGAACAACTCAAAATCCACCGCTTTACGCCTCAGGCCTTACGACTTCAAGTTACAATATTTCAAACCTAAACTACTCTACGACCTATTACTGGTACGTTGTCTCAAATAACGGTTACGGATCGACTCAAGGTCCTCTTTGGAGTTTTACAACCCAAAAAGTGCCAATTCCATCCATTCCAGCAAATCTTCATCAAACTTCCGTGACATCGAATTCAATTTCCATTTCATGGTCTCAATCTCCGCTCGCATCTGGATACAACGTTTACAGATCCACGGATGACATAAATTTTTCCAAGATATCTTCTGTAAATGTCACTTATTTCACGGATACAAATCTTTCTCCCTCCACAACGTATTATTACCAAGTCACCGCCTACAACTCATCTGGTGAATCTGGATACTCGAATCGAATAAGCGTCACCACCTTATCAAGTGCGCAACAGTATGGAACCATCAATGGTTCGGTCAGCGTTTACACGGGTCAAAGCGCTTTTGTTTCCGCTGTTCAGCCCCAAAATTCAAATACATGGCAGATACAAAGATACACCGGTAGTGATTACGTACCAAATCAGGTAGTCGTGGGATTTAAAAATGGCATAAAGCCAGAAACACTTTCGGCCTATCCATCTCCTTTCAAATATCAAATAGTCAGCACCTTGCAAACGCCAAATTACATGGTTAACGCCTCTTTGATCACCGTTTCAACGTCCGTTGAAAGGGCGATAAATTATTTCAAATCTCTTCCAAATGTCTCCTATGCAGAGCCAAATTACATCGTCCATGCGCTATCTGTACCGACACCAAATGATCCGTACTACTCGAATCAATGGTATCTTCAGAAGATACAGGCACCACAAGCATGGAATTACACGACCGGCGCAAACACAGTCATAGTTGCCGTCATCGATACTGGCGTTTCATCGACGCATCCTGATCTTCAAAACATACTTGTGCCAGGTTATAATTTCGTGAACAACACGACAAACACGATGGATGATTTCGGACACGGCACATTTGTGGCTGGAATAATAGACGCAGACACAAATAACGGAATTGGAATTGCTGGAATAAACTGGGGTGGATCATCTTCAACTAAAATAATGCCAATCGTTGTGCTTGATTCAAGCGGTTCCGGATCGACCTTTAACGTAAGTCAAGGCATAATTTATGCCGTTGAGCACGGAGCAAAGGTCATCAATCTAAGTCTTGGCGGCACGAATTACGATCAGACTGAACAACTTGCGTGTCAGTACGCCTACAACAACAACGTCGTTGTCGTTGCGGCGGCCGGAAATGATTCGAGCAACTCTTTGGAATACCCAGCGGCATTTTCAACGGTGATCCCAGTTGCATCCGTGGCACCTTCTGGATCTTCTTACACGCTGGCCTATTATTCAAATTACTCTTCCAACGTTTTGTGTGCGCCTGGAGGGCAGATGTACTCTCAAAATGATCCAAATGGCGTCTTCAGCACAACTTATTCAACTTCCACAAACACGAATAGCTACGGATATGGGCAAGGCACATCCTTTGCAGCCCCACAAGTTTCTGCCATAGCAGCCCTTATGATAGCCAACGGCATAACCGGAGTTTCAAATATAACGAACATACTTGAAAAGACGGCCACAAACATAGGGCCACAATCGACCTTCGGATATGGGCTTGTCAACGCTTACAATGCCGTAACTTACAACGGTGGATGGGAACCGATGGTCGTGTGGGCTCAATCAAGCAGTGGAATTGTTGCAACTACCGTTGTCTCTCCAACGGGGAATTTTTCACTGAAAGTGCCTGTTGGGAATTACCAGATATACGCATGGCAGGATTTCAACGGAGACGGCCAGATAGATCAAGGTGACTTTTACGGATATTACGGATATGCAGGCACTCAATCGACGCCCCTGACTGTGAGCGTAAGCGCAAGTCAAACTTACAACTTAAGTTTATACGTAAGTCCAGAAGTAAGCACGCCTCCATCGCTTTACGGGGCATCGCAAAAAGCACTTGACACTTTCATTCAAAATGCCATAAATGCACATTACAAAAGTCTCAAATCCTCTTCACAATCCAATCGATGATCGTTTTCCGAAATTCAGATGAATATTGAGGATCGCAAAAGATCTCATGATAGGCGCCATCAAAAATTTTTAGTTCTTTGTCCTTCGATGCGATGGCCGAAAAGAGTTTTTTTGTCCCTTCGTAGGGGACAATTTTGTCTTCTGATCCAGCGATCATAAGCACGGGTGTAGTGAAAGCAGAGGCTCTTTTAAAGACAATCTCAATGTTCTTGAACAATTCAGATGAAAGTCTCGCACTTATCCTGTTATGGACAAGCGGATCCTTTGTGTAGTCGGAAATAACCTCTTCATTCCTTGAAATGGTCTTTGGATCGATTCCGTTGTTGAAAGCCATCGTTGGTCTTACCACTGAAAAGAATTTTGCCATAACAATGAGTGCTCCAGAAACATTTTGAGAAGAAAAAGCCCCGCTTGAAAGTACCGTCCCCTTCAGGCGCCCCTGAAATTCCTCGTTGTACCTCGCGGCGATTAATCCTCCAAGGCTGTGTCCCAACATGAAGATTGGCAGATCTGTTTTTTGCATCTTTATGAAATCATCTATGTCTCTCAAAAAATCCTCGAAATGTTCAACATGACCTTTTATCCCTGGATTTTTCCCGTGACCCCTTTGATCAAATCCAACCATCGTAAGACCAGCATCGTTGAAATCCTTTGCTATAACGTCGTATCTTGAAACGTGTTCACCAAGTCCATGAATTATAACGACAATTGCCTTCGCGTCCCTTACGGGCCATCTAAAAGCCTCTGTTTTCCTGCCGTTTAAAGTTATTTCGTAGGATTCCATTTTATCACCGACTGACCTTTCCTATGACCTTTTCTATTTGATCGACATCAACTGCTCCCACTCTCAAGATCTTGGGCGGATTAAGGGTCATGTCTATGATAGTGGACGGAACCTTTTTCTCAACCGGACCATCATCTATGTAAAGATCTACTGAATCTTTAAGATAGTTGTACGCATCCGTGCACGTCAGAGGATCTTTTTCGCCAGAAAGATTTGCACTCGTCGCGGCAATCGGACCAACCAAAGCAGACAAATCCCTGAAAAATTTGTTTGAAGGCATTCTGAAACCAACGGTGTAGCCGTAAGAAATGGCCGACTTCGGAACGGCACAGGACGCTTCCAAAATTATGGATAAAGCGCCGGGCCAGAAAGCCTTCATGAGATCAGAAACTTTGTCCGAAACATACCTCGAAAGATCAAAAACATGGGCCATCTTAGATATATGTATGAGCAAAGGCTTATTGAAGTCTCTGCCCTTTATTTCGTATATTCTTTTTATGGCCTTTTCATCGTCCAAAAGCGCGCCCACACCGTAAACAGTTTCGGTTGGAAAAACAACAACGCCGCCTTTTTCAAGAATCTCTTTGGCAACTTGAAGAGCCTGTGGATCTTTAGAAGACAATATTTTAGCCATTTTCTCCTCCATAGACAAAAATGAGTCGCTTGATTGCGACTCTGCTCTTACCTACTGGTGCCGAGGGCGGGACTTGAACCCGCACGAGCGTATGCCCACATGCCCCTCAAGCATGCGTGTCTGCCAGTTCCACCACCTCGGCAATCTTAAATATCATATCAAAGAAATGAATTTATGTCAAGTTCTTATGGTCAGGGCGACTGGATTTGAACCAGCGACCTCCAAGTCCCGAACCTGGCGTTCTTCCATCTGAACTACGCCCTGCGCCGAAAATTATACCATGAAAAGATCAAATAGATCAATGTTAACGTATATTGACTTTAGGATTTTGAATGTGTATAATTATCTTGATCGTTTCTCTAACAAACGCCAAGGAGGCAGAAATTATGGAAGCTCTGAAAGTTTCTTCGAAATCGAAACCTACGGCAGTAGCAGGTGCACTTGCTGGAGTACTTAGAGAAAACGGCAAGGCTGAGATTCAATCTATCGGTGCGGGGGCGGTTAATCAAGCCGTTAAAGCAGTTGCAATAGCCAGGGGATACGTTGCCCCAAGCGGAATGGATCTCGTGTGTATTCCGTCTTTTGTCGACATAGAGATCGACGGAGAGATGAGAACGGCCATAAAGTTTGTCGTTGAACCACGAAAATGATCAAAAAGCGCCTCTCGGCGCTTTTTTATTTTCCCATATCCGTTCCAATTCGTGCGGTATAAACGACGGCAAGCATTGTTTGGATCAAAGTGGTGTAAGAGGTGCAAGTGTATTTCACGCTTCTTCCGCCTATCCTTTTTATACCAGGCACAAGCATTGATTCATCGGCCATTTCAGTTGAATTGAACTCAATTTCAAGTTCATAAGGCGGATTGAATTTGTAAGGTTTTATAGATTTATCATATGTTCTATCAAGTGCCATTTTTACGCCCGCGATTACTTCTTGCTTTATGACATTTTTAGGCTTCATGATCGCCGCAAACCTGCTAAGGCCTGTCTTTGTTTCGATCAAAACGGTATCTTTGAGCGTATCCTTCAATTCTTCGACAAGCGCATGATCTCCGATTACCAAAGAAACAGGTATCCCAAATTCTCCCGCAAATGCGGCATTTATCAAAGTCTCATTCATTCTCATGCCATTTATCTTCATGGTATGCACGGAGGCCGACGAATACGTATGATCCATTATTCCATGAATGGCACCAACGCCTGCATGGTATCCAACAAAAAAGACTGTGGAAAATGAGCCATCTAACCCAGCCATCATGTAATAATCTCGAAGTCCACCTCTTAAAAGATAAATTCTATCATCATATTCGGTAAAATCGTAAGAGATATTTTCACCGAGCGCGTGTGAATCGCACACGAGTATCTGATCTACATGGACATTCTGTTTTGAAGACCTCACTCCGTCCACAACCCATTCAAGCGTTTCTTCAAGATATTTGTTCAAAAATCTTGGATCTTTGTCGCTTACCTGATGCCAAGAGTTTATGCCTGGCAATCCTTCCATATCCGTTGAGATGTATATCTTCATTATCTCTCCTC
>JAVRKN010000077.1:0-5005 GCA_031962405.1 Athalassotoga sp.
TTTATTCTATGGCTTTTTGCAAAGCATGCCAGGCAAGGGTCGCACACTTGATGCGCATGGGATATTTATGAACGCCGCTAAAAACTTTTGCGTCTTTCAAATCGTCAATTGGCGTTTTTCCTTCTTTGACCATTTCAAGGAATTCATTGCAGAGATTTTGCGCTTCCTTTGTGCTTAAACCCTTCATGATTTCCGTCATAACGGAAGCAGACGCCATACTTATCGCGCATCCCATTCCCGTGAACTTCAAGTCTTTTATCTTTTCATTTTCAAATTTTATTTGAAGTGAGATCTGATCGCCGCAAGAAGAATTTGTCATCTGAATTTCTTTATCAAATTCCTCAAGTTTACCAAAATTCCTTGGGTGTCTTTGGTGATCCATTATGACTTGAGCGTAAAGATCTGAAAGATCATCCATCAAAATCGCCTCTTTGCATCTTCTATTGCTTCAACAAGCGCATCGACATCTGATTCGTCGTTGTATATGTAGAAACTTGCACGCGCCGTTGCCATGAAGTCGACATTCAACGCTCTGAGGATCGGTTGGGCGCAATGATGACCGCTTCTTATGGCAACACCATTTGAGTCCAAAACGGCCGCGACATCATGAGGATGTATTCCTTTTATGTTAAAGGAAAGTATTCCACCCCTCTTTTCAAAATCCTTTGGACCATACAGGATAACACGATCAACACCGCTTAACTTTGAATAAGCGTATTCCAAGAGTTTTCTCTCGTGATCGAGCACATTTTTCATTCCTATCATCTTGAGGTATTCTATGGCACTAACAAGTCCAACGGCACCTTCAACATTTGGCGTACCCGCTTCGTATCTGTCGGGCGCACAAGCAAAAGTTGTGGATTCGTTTTTCACTTCGTCTATCATGCCGCCCCCTGTAAGAAAGGGTTTGAGTTCTTCGATTATCGATTTTTTCACATAAAGTACTCCTATTCCCATTGGAGCCAACATTTTATGTCCCGAAAAGGAAAGAAAATCGGCATCGATTTCTTTAACATCAGTCGGCATAGATGGAACGGATTGAGCACCATCTACAGCAAAGATACCTCCATTTGCATGTGCTATTTCACCAATTTCTTCAACTGGATTTATAATTCCAAATGAATTTGTCATTATTGCACATGTGACTATCTTCGTCTTCGGAGTGATTGATTTTCTTAACTCATCCATCCTTATAGTCCCGTCTGAATTGAGGGGAACGACTTTAAATTTGCACTTTTTTCTCATGGCCAATTGTTGCCATGGTACAAAATCGCTGTGATGCTCGCTTGTCATCACAACTATTTCATCGCCTTCAGAGAGGTTATTTTCTCCCCAGCCGTAAGCAATCGTGTTTATCGATTCAGTTGTGCCAGAGGTGAAAATTATTTCCTCTTCTTTGGCATTTATGAAATTTGCAACGGCCTTTCTTGCCTCGTTGTAGGCAATAGTCGTCCTTTCTCCCAGATAATGCGCGCTTCTTGCAACATTTGCATTTTCAAATTTGTAGAAATTTGATATTCTTTCTATGACAGATAAAGGTTTTTGAGTTGTCGCAGCGTTATCAAGGTAAACTATTCTCTTGCCGTTTGGTAAAACAGTAGAAAGTATTGGAAAATCTTTTTTCAGATCACTTCCTAATCGATATTGCATTCTCAATCTCACCCTTCAATTCCACATTGTCTTGAGGAATTTCATCGATAAAGGGTTCAAAAACGCCCGATATTATCAATTTAATTGCCGACTTTTCATCAAGGCCTCTCGACATGAGATAGTATAACTTATTTTCGTCTATATTTCCAACAGCCGCACTATGCTTTGCTATTACATTACTGTTATCGACAAAAAGAGATGGAATTGAATCGGCACGTGCCTTTGAAGACAAGTTTATGACTCTGCTTTTTTCTTCAGAATCGGCGTTGTAGGCCGTGCTTTTAATGTCTATATTTCCCCTTACAACTGAATAAGACTCATCGTCAAGTACACCATTTGCATCGATTCTTCCATACGTTTTCTGACCAAAATGGTTTATCGCGCACCTTAAATCAAGTCTTTCTTTTCCAACTTCAAAATAAACGGATTTGAAAGTCGCTTTGGAATTCTTCCCTATTAAATACGCATCATGATCTATCGCGGCCTTTTGACCTCCGAAGATCACATCGTAAACTTCTATTTCGGCATTTTCTTCAAGGTTGTATAAATTTGATGAAATTACAAGATCTCTATTTGAGTTGAAAAAAACGTTGAATACTTTCAATTTGGAGCCTTGATGTAAGGAAAACTTTGAAGCAGAGTTGAGAAATTTACCGCCAGACCCATATTCTCTCACAAGCGTAACTGAAACATTTTCATGCATTGTAAGAGCGGAATTTTCAATCACGCTTTGATTTTCATTCATATCATATTTGAGAGTTATCTTTGAATCTTTATCTATATTTCCAAAAATTCCAGAATTAAAGAAGATCAAAGCCATAAGAGTGAATTTGGGATCAGCACCGTTGAATTTTTTAAGTAAAAATTCTCTCGATTCTTTTATTTTCAAGGCATCTTTTGATAAAGAAACACTGCCTGTTTTTATGAAGTTCCCGACGTATTCTTTAACAGGGATCTTTTCAAAATTGGAGAATTCAAGTCTTTTCCATTTTGGGAAGTTGTACTGAGAGTATTCGAAAAAAAGTTCTCTTAAACTTTCATCATTTTCAATTATATCTTCAAGGTTATAATCATTTGGTGTTTTAAATTCTTGCCTTGGAGGCTCGACTCTTGTAAACATGTCCATCACCCTATCTTTGAATTGAAGTTCATATCAATGAGTCTGTTGAACTCAACGGCATATTCGAAAGGCAATTGCTTTATAAAAGGTTCGAGAAATCCTCTCACTATTAAAGCACGCGCATCGTCTTCCGTCAGGCCTCTGCTCATAAGATAATATATCTGATCTTCATTTATCTTTCCCACGTAAGCCTCATGTCCTATTTCAGAGTCTTTATTCATAACTTCTATTATGGGAAGCGTGTCTGATTTGGACACATCATCTACCATCAGAGCAGAACAGTCAACAGATGATTTTGAATGTTTTGCCGATTCAGAAACTCTTACAAGTCCCCTGTAAAAGGCATACCCGCCTCCAAAACTTATGCTTCTTGAATCAACCTTTGATGAAGTGTAAGGTGCCAAATGAAAGATCTTTGTGCCAGTATCAAGATGCTGACCTGGGCCTGCGTAAGTTATGGTTGTGTACTCAGTTCTTGCACCTTTTCCTTTTAAAATGCTCGATGGATACAACATCGTTTTTGCCGATCCCATCGTTCCGGATATCCATATTATCGTACCATCCTTATCAACGGATGCACGTTTTGTGTTGAGATTGTAAGTATTCTTTGCCCAATTTTCTATCGTTGAAAATTTAACGGTTGATCCTTCTCCAACGTATATCTCAACTGCACCTGCATGCATGTTGCTTATGGAGTAATTTTGTCCAGAGCATCCTTCTATGAATTCAAGTTTTGCCCCTTTATCCACGACTATCAAAGTATGTTCAAATTGTCCCATGCCAGGAGATCCCATAAGGTAGTAAGATTGTATTGGCATTGGAACTGTTACATTCGGTGGTACATATATAAATGTTCCACCACTCCATACGGCTCCATGAAGGGCTGCGAATTTGTGATCATTTGGTGGTATAAGTTTCATGAAATATCTTCTGACAAGATCGGGATACTCTTTAACTGCTGTTCCCATTTCTAAAAAAATGACTCCCAATTTTGAAAGAGATTCTTTCATGTTGTGGTAAACAACTTCTGAATCGTACTGTGCCCCCACACCAGCGAGTGCTTTTCTTTCAGCCTCGGGTATTCCAAGTTTTTCAAAGTTTTCTCTTATGTCTTCAGGCACATCTTCCCATGATCTTTCATTTTGTGCACCTGGTTTAACGTAATTTGTTATCGAATTGAGATCAAGTGATGATATATCAACTCCAAAGGTGGGATTGGGTCTGCTCAAGAAATATTCGAGCGATTGAATTCTCAACTCTTTCATCCAAGTAGGTTCACCCTTTGCCTCAGAAATTTCTTCTATTATTTTTCTGTTTAAACCAGGTTCAACTCTTAAAGAAGTGTTGAAATTTTTTATCATGATCTCACTTCCTCATAACCGTTTCTTTCAAGTTCTTCAGCGATCTCTATTCCGCCCGTTTTGATTATCTTACCATCCATGAATATGTGAACAAAATCCGGCCTTACGTAATCCAATATTCTTTTGTAGTGCGTCACAAGCAAAACTGACATGCCATTTTCAGTTGCCCGATTTATACCTTCAGAGACTACCCTAAGAGCGTCTATGTCAAGGCCTGAATCAGTCTCGTCCAACAAGGCAAGTTGAGGTTTCAAAACGTTCAATTGAAGTATTTCTGATTTCTTTCTTTCACCGCCAGAGAAGCCGAGATTCACGTACCTTTTAAGAAAATCGTGATCTATTTTCAGAGAATCCGCTGTTTTGAGCAACATATCACCAAATTCTAAAACATTCATTCTTTTTTCTGGATGAACTTTTTCATAGGCAAGCCTTAGAAAATTAATGAAAGTGACGCCTGATATCTCTTCTGGATATTGAAAAGATTGGAAGATGCCAAGCCTTGCTCTTTCATCCACACTTAAATTAAGAATGCTTTTACCCTTAAAAAGTATGTCTCCAGATGAGACTTTGTAATTTGGGTTGCCCATTATAGCGTTTATAAGCGTAGTCTTTCCAGCCCCATTGGGGCCCATTATTGCATGGATTTCATTTGAATTTATCGTGATGTTTATTCCCTTTATAATCTCTTTTTCACCTACAGAAACGTGCAAGTCAACAATTTTAAGAATTTCCATATTTTGTGCCTCCTTAATAATTCTGGACTAATTTTATCCTAATTTATTTTATCACCTTTTTGTGCCAAATGCAAATGCGATTTTCAAACTTATACTGAATCAACTTTAAATTCCGAATCTTAGCGGAGAGCATTAAATTG
>JAVRKN010000077.1:5105-6969 GCA_031962405.1 Athalassotoga sp.
ATATTGGAAAGATTTGAGGAGATGAAAAAATGCACGGTTATGGGCATGGATTTGGAAAACATGGTGGAAGTGGCATGAGAGTTAGATTCATCGGGCCTTTTTTACTTTTAGCACTTTACAAAGAGCCTTCTTACGGCTATGAACTCATGGATAAACTTAAAGAATTTGGTTTTGAGTCGTATATGCCAGATCAAACTGCCATATACAAGATGCTCAAAAATATGGAAGAAAAGGGATATATCTCTTCAAGGTGGGACACTCAAGGTTCAGGGCCTGCAAGGCACATTTACGAAATAACTTCGGAAGGAATTGAAGTATTGAAATCACTTGCTTACGAAATAAAAGATAACATACAGATATACGGTAAATTTCTTGATACCTTTGAACAACTAAGTCGCGAAAGGAAAGGCGAAAAATAAATTGAAGAAATTAACATGGCTTAATCGAAATCTTTCACTTTTGATGGCCGGCAGATTTTTAAGAAGCATGGCCCAGGGGTTTTTGATAGTTATAGTAACAATTTACCTTTCGAGAATAGGTTTTTCTGGCGTTCAAATAGGACTTATTTACACGGTTACCATAATCGTTTCGTTGATATTTGCCATTTTGGTCGGTTTTTTTGCCGATAAATATGGAAGAAAAATCGTCATCATAATTATGACGGCCATAAGTGCGGTAAGCGCTCTTGGGTTCCTTTTTACAACGAATTACTATATTTTGATGGCTTTAATAGCGGCTGGTACAATAGGACGAGGTGGAGGAGCCGGTAGTGGAGGGGCTTTCGGACCATTTTACCCGGCAGAACAGGCTTTGATAACTGATAGTGTTAAACCTGCTTTCAGAAACCATGCTTTTAGTTATTTATCAATTTTTGGCACAATCGGTAGTGCTCTCGGATCAATTTTGGCCCTAATTCCTTCTCATAACCCTGATCTCTTTGGCATGGGATGGCGCGGGGGATACCTCTTTTTGATGGCTCTTGCATCTTTGATCTATTTTGTGATGATCTTCATAACAATACCAATCGAAGAAAAAAAAGATCGGACGATAAGAAAAAAGGCATTCAAAATTTCTTGGAAACTTGTGGGCAAACTTTCAATTACAAATGCCATAAATGGCCTTGGAATAGGCTTTTTGGGCCCAATACTTGTTTATTGGTTTTTCATAAGATATGGTGCTGGTACGGATGCAATAGGAATCCTTTACACAATTGTAAATCTCATGGCGATAATCCCATTTCTAATGGCAATTCCCTTGGCAAAAATGTTCGGATCGATTAAAACCATAGTTGCAACGAGAATTTTTGGAGTTGTAAGTTTAGTTTTAATGGCATTCATGCCTACTTTTTTGCTTGCAAGTGTTTTTTTCACGATAAGGATGTTTGTAATTGCCATTGGGAATCCACTTAGGCAGTCTTTTGTTATGGGACAGGCTAAAAGTGAGGAAAGATCGACCGTTGCCTCTTTGAGTAACCTTCCTCAGCAGATCACATCATCCATCGGTCCTGCTGCAGGAGGTTATTTGATAGATTTGTCAATGGTTGAAATGCCCATTTTACTTGCGGCTGGTTTTCAATTCGTTAACGCTATAATCTACTGGTATTTTTTTAAGAATTCTGACGAGCATAACGAAGAATAAAACAAAGAACGAGCCTGCCGGCTCGTTCTAATCTCTTATTAAAGGGGGATAAGGGGTGTCTCACTTTTTAGACAATTTTTATTTCAATTTGTTCAGATCAATTCTTGTACAATATGCACCTTACAAAATGTTTTTCATTTATCTTTACCATCTCCGGTACTCTTTCTTTGCATTCCGGCTTTGCAAATGGACATCTCGGCTCAAATGGACACCCTGGAGGCAAATT
>JAVRKN010000078.1:0-6868 GCA_031962405.1 Athalassotoga sp.
CAAAGAAAAGATGATCCCAGAAATTTTTCTCATCTATCGGCGTTATTGGATCGTATTCGATCAACACCAGATCGGCAGCATACCCTGGTTTTATCTTTCCAAATTTTAACTTCAAATGATTCGATGCAAGTTCAAAGGTATTTTCAATTATCGATCTGAGATCGGAAGTTGAAAATGCCGTTGGAGATTTATGAAGATGTTTTTGTCCCAGTAAAGTAGCCCTAAGATCGAAGGCTGGTGAAAAGCCAAATCCATCATTTCCCATTACCACCTTTGCCCCATTTGCTTCGAACATTTTTAAATTGGCAATGCCAACACCGTTGTTCATGTTCGATTGAGAGGCATTGGCTATGTATCCATTGCTTTTAGATATGATGGAAATTTCCGTTCTGTCTACATGAATGCAATGAGCGTATATTGAATTTGGAATTGTAAGGCCATACCTTTCCAACCTTGGAATTATTCTCATTCCATGATCGTTTATGGAATAAAGTTCATCTTCGACTCCCTCCGCCACGTGAATGTGAATTGGTATTCGTCCATCGCATGCTTTTGAAACTTCCTCAAGTGTACGATCTCCAAGCGTAAATGAGGCATGAAGGCCCATCATACCAGCGCTTTTTTCATCATGATTAGAATTGAAAAAATTAACATTTTCTTCTATCGATTCGATCTGAGTGCTATCTCTATCCGTTGTTTCATGACAAAAGACGCCGCGTAATCCTGCCACATCCACAATTGCTCTCTTTAAAATTGAAAGCGATCCTTTCACGAAATTCTGACTCGAATGGTGATCGAAGATGGTGGCAACGCCAGCATGTATGAATTCCGCAGCCGCAGCGTAAGCACTTGCTTCTATTTCGGCCGCACTTAACTTTCTGTCGAGTTTCCACCATAGTTGTTCTAAGATTTGAGTAAATGTCATGGGATTGAACTGAACGCTCATGCCTCGAGCGAGAGTGGAATAAACGTGCGTGTGAGCATTAACCCATGCGGGCATAACAAGCATCCCATGGGCATCGAGATCGATACTCGATCTTAAATCATCCATCTTTCCAACAGAAATTATTCGATCTTCAAAAGAGACGTATCCCTTTTCTACGAATTCATCTCCCGTGTAAACCATGGCGTTTCCGATCGTGTATGCCAAAAAACTTTCCCCCTTTTTACGAACTCGCCTCTCAACCTATCACCTACGAATTCACCATCTTTGACAACAAACCTTCCCCTCGAAATGACAGAGACAAATTTTCCCATCACTTTTCTGCCCTCATATGGCGTGTAATCTGCCTTCGTATGAAGAGTTGAGATGCCAATAGTCCAATTAATTGACGGATCGAAAATCGCTATATCTGCATCTGCATTTACAGTCAATTTTCCTTTACGTTTAAGGCCAAAAGTTTCGGCCACATTGGTGCTTTGAAGTCTTACGAGCGCGTTGATATCTTTTTCCGAAATGTGTCTGTAAAGGTTGTAAATCAAAACAAAGGAAGTTTCAACTCCCCCGATTCCATTTGGCATCGAATCGTAATTGAATCTATTCTCGAATTTCTCATCCTTTTTAAAAGGACAGTGATCTGTACCTATGGTCGAGATGCTTTCATTTTTGACCTCTTCAAACAATAATTTCACGTTGGATCTTAAAGGCGGTACTAATGTGTAAAGATAAGCATCATCATTTGCATAAAGAGAATCATCTAAAACAAGATATTGAGGACACGTTTCAAGTTTTACGTTATTTGAAGCGTTTAGCCTCTTTATCATTTTGACGGAAAGTCCACTCGAGTTGTGAACTATGTATGCCTGACCATTAGTTAATTTTGCCATCGTCGCTATGCTTATGCCAGCCGATGCTTCGGACTCTACCGGATGCAAAAATGGCAAGTCTTGTGGCAAATGTTTTTCCTTCATCTTTGATCTGTGAAGTATAATCGCATCATCTTCGGCGTGAAAAGTCTCAACTATGCCGTACTTTTTCGTTATTTTCAGCAAATCTAAAATGTATCCATTGTCAGTCATTCGATTTGATGTGCTGTAGGTCGTGAAGGTTTTTATGCTGTTTATGCCCAAAGAAAGTGTGCGTTTTGCAAGAATAACGGGATCGATGTCCGGATGGGCGATCGTCATGTGAAAAGAATAATCTATGTGAGAAGATTTTGCCTCTTCAAGTCTTTTTAAAAACTTCTCATTTATCTCATTCTCATGCGTAACCGGATCCAAAAAGTCTATGTAAGTTGTAATTCCTCCAAAGGCAGCACTCACCGATCCAGATTCAAAATCGTCTGCCGATCTGTATTTGCCAAGAGAGAGCGCAAAATGCACGTGAGGATCTATGAGACCAGGCATCACATACTTGCCAGATGCGTCATAATTTTCTTTTGCCCGAAGACGATCAGAGGTGATCGCCGTTATGCGACCATCTCTGATGTACACATTTGCCTTGTAAGACTTAAAACCGTCGAAAATTTTTCCGCCGACGATTCCCAAATCGTTGGGAAGTGTCAAGGCCTTCCTCCCATCGTCAAAGCCATTACTGCCTTGGCAGTATGAAGCCTGTTTTCGGCCTCATCCCAAACGACAGAATGTGGCCCATCTATGACTGAATCGACAACTTCTTTTCCTCTATCTGCTGGAAGAGCATGCATGTAAATTGAATGCTTGTTGGTAAGGCTCATTCTTCTTTCATCGCATATCCAATCCTTGTGTTTTGCAGCCTCTGCCCATATCTTATCCTTGTACTTTGCCGCTTCCAAAGGATTTGGAATCGTGTAAAATCCTCCCCATGATTTTGGAATGACAACATCTGCATCTTTGAACGCATCGTCCATGTTGTGCGTTATCGTTAATTTACCTTCGCCAGTCTTGGCATTTTCTTGCGCTTGCTTGACGATATCAGGCATGAGATCGAAGCCTTCTGGGTACGCTAAGGTTATATCCATTCCATACCTTGCAAAAAGCAAAATCTGAGATTGAGGCACGGAAAGAGGTTTAAGATGACTTTCAGCGTAAGCCCAACTTATTCCAACCTTCAAACCCTTCAAATTCTTACCGAATCTTTCTTGAATTGTCATGAGATCGGCCAAAACCTGCATAGGATGGTAAACATCATCTTGAAGACTCAAAACAGGCACCCTTGAATTTTGGGCAAGATCTCTTAAAAATTTATTTCCTTCGCCGAAGAAGCAATTTCTTACCGCTATGGCATGACCAAATCTGCTCAAAACTTTAGCCGTATCGGCAGGCGTTTCACCATGGTGAGCCTGCATCATTTCTGGCACGAGATAATGCGCATGACCACCCAACTGGGTTATGCCAGCCTCTATGGAGTTTCTCGTTCTCGTTGACTCTTCGTAGAAGATCATGAAGACAGTCTTGTAAAGTAGCCAAGGCGTTGGCTCATCACGTGCAAACATCCTTTTGAGATCGAAAGATGTATCGAGCATCAGATCGATCTCTTCTTTTGTGAAATCTTGAGTCGTTATGAAATGTCTTCCTCTCAAAAGCGTACCCATTTTATCATCCTTTCTTAAGAATTTTTTGTGGGAAATATGCGTAAAAGGCGGCCGCTTTCACAAGATGATCTACCGGCGCCTGATCGTCTACTCCGTGTGCATATATCTCATTGGCAGGACCAAATCCAACCGTTGGTATCTTGAAAAGGCCTGCCGTTGCGACTCCATTGGTCGAAAAATTCCATTTGTCTATTTTTGGATCCGATCCAAAGACATCCTTGTAAGTTTTAACTGCCGCCTGAACTATGTCAGATTTTTCATCCATAACCCATGTTCTGAAATACTTTTCAGACGAGTATTCCGTGCCAGTGTATGCTTTTCCATGGTAAGTAAGTTCGATCACTTCAGCCTCAACGCCTGCTTCTTTTATAACCTGTTTGAATTCTTCTATTGCACTTTCTTTCGTCTCTCCTATCGTGAGCCTTCTATCGAGATGTATGGTACACTCATCAGCAACGGCATTTTCCGAAGGAGACTTGAAGAAGATTTGAGAAACGACAACTGTACCCTTGCCAAGGAAAGGATCGACTTTGAGCTTCTCGTTTAATTTTTCAATTCCCAAAATTATCCTTGCCATCTTGTATATAGCGTTGTCTCCGCGCTCAGGCATTGCAGCATGGGCAGATTTACCCTTTGTGCGGATCTCAACCTCAATTCTTCCTCTGTGCCCTCTGTAAATGTTTAAATTCGTCGGCTCAGTTATGACAACGTAATCTGGGATGAATTTATCCTCTTTGACTATGTACTGCCAACACAAGCCATCGCATTCCTCTTCCATGACGGATCCGACGACGTAAAGCGTGTAATCGCCTTCTAAGTGCAAATCCTTTATGATCTTTCCAGCATAAACCATGGAAGCCATGCCAGCTTTTTGATCGCCAGCACCGCGACCATATATTATGCCATTCTCCATTTTACCCTTAAAAGGATCATATTTCCACTGCGTTGGATCTCCAACTCCTACCACATCTATGTGAGCGTCCATGGCAATCTTTGTTTTGCCATTCCCAATCCTTCCAAAAATATTTCCAAGGCCGTCTATCTTCACTTCGTCAAAACCAACTTTTTTCATTTCAACCGCAATTCTATCGGCAACGACCTTTTCTTGGCCAGAATAACTTGGAATCGCAACGATATCGCGCAAAAACTGTGCCACATCTTTTTCGTACTCATAAGCCTTTTTCAAAATGTCCTTTGGAGAAGCCATTTATTTCACTCCTTTGAAGAACTCAACAACCTTTTCTGCAATTTCTCGGCCAACCCTGCCTTGCGCCTCTATCGTTGATGCTCCCAGATGTGGCGTTGCAACGACATTTGGCATCGACACGATCTCACGGCCAACATCGTCTAAAGGCTCGGCTTCAAAAACATCAAGAGCCGCACCGGCAATTTTACCAGATTTGAGAGCATTTAACAGTGCTTTATCGTCTACGATGCCGCCACGCGCGGCATGAACAAAGATCGCTGATTTTTTCATCATAGAAAATTGATCGTCTGATATCATGTGCTTTGTAGAATCGAGTAATGGAAGGTGAACCGTTATGTAATCTGAATTCTTAAGCAAGTCGTTAAGAGGCACAAATTCAACATCAAGGCCGCGTTTATTTTGAATAACATCGTACGTTATGACCTTCATTCCGAAGGCAAATGCCCTTTTGGCAACTTCAGCACCTATATTTCCAAATCCAATTATTCCAAGCGTTTTTCCGTAAAGTTCAACTCCATCAAGAGCCTTCTTCTCCCATTTTCCATCTCTTAAAGTAGTTGTGCCAGTAACTATATGGCGCGATACCGAGATCATGAATCCAAAGACAAGTTCAGCCACGCTTATTGCATTTGCAGTCGGCGTACTCAAAACGGGTATACCGCGCGCTTTGGCTGCATTCAAATCTATGTTATCAAGTCCAACACCGGCACGGCCTATGACTTTTAATTTTTTACCGGCATCTATAACTTCCTTTGTCACCTTTGTGGCACTTCTGACTATTATTCCATCGTATTCGCCTATATGCTTTGGCAGATCTACTTTGGAGTATTCCCTTTCATCTACATCTAAACCTGCACCCTTGAGAATCGTTATGGCATCAGGTGCAAGCGGATCATTTACCAAAATTTTGAACTTCATGATCTTTCATCCCCCAAAAGCACTTCTTCGGCAGCCTTTACGCCAGCCCCGATTGGCACCTTTTTACCAAATTTGTTCATCGCCATTTCTATCGTTGATATGGCAGAAATTATGTCCAACTTATCAACATACCCAAGATTTGAAACCCTGAAAATCTTTCCTTTGAGTTGAGATTGTCCTTCAGAAAAGACCATACCATACTCTTCACGGCAGAATTTCAAAAATTTAGAACCGTCCACTCCTTCTGGCACTTTCACGGCAGTAACAACGTTGCCGGGACGCTTTGCAAAAAGTTCAAGTCCTAAAGCCTTCACGCCTTTTCTCACGGCATTCCCAAAGATCGCGTGTCGCGCCCACACATTTTCAATTCCTTCGGATTTTATCATTTCAAGGCCTTTATTCAATTGGTAAACCAAATTGACGGCGCCCGTGTAAGGCGTGTCCGTGTAAGATTTTTTGTATGCCCTGAGATCGAAATAATACCTTGGAGATTTAACTTCCTCAATCCTTTTCCATGCTTTCTCTCCCGAAACCGCAACAAATGCAAGGCCTGGAGGCATCATGAACGCCTTTTGAGATCCGGCAACGACTACATCGACGCCCCACAGATCCATCTCGAGAGGTTCCGCAAGAATTCCACTCACGGCATCAACAACGAGTAATGCATTTGTATTTTTTACTACCTCGGCTATGGATTTTATGTCGTTAACAACGCCCGTGGAAGTTTCACTTAACGTCGTAAAAACTGCTTTGACGTCTGGATTCTGATCAAGCAATTTTTTGATCTGCTCTGGTCTTAAATAATCCCCCCATTCGATGTCTAACTTTATCATGTTGATGTTGTACGCTTTGCACAGATCGGCCCAACGTTCGCCAAATTTTCCACCAACGACGGCTATGGCCTTATCACCGGGACTTACCGTATTCGCCACCGCTGCCTCCATTGATCCTGTACCTGAAGACGCGAGAATGAAGACATGATCGTTTGTTCTAAAGACACTCTTTAGATCGTTCGAGGCTCTTTCCAACATCTCCAAAAATTCTGGGTTCCTGTGATAGAGAGTTTCGCGCGCACCTTCGAGCAAAACGTCCATCGGCACAGGTGTTGGTCCTGGAGTCATTATTCTTAATTTCTTTATCATGACAATCTCCTCCTCATTTGAAAGATCACATCAACATAAATTTTACCACTTTTAAACCAATCCTAAACACCACGAATTGATAATTTAGA
>JAVRKN010000079.1:0-5504 GCA_031962405.1 Athalassotoga sp.
AGACATCGAGGGGGTACCTGCCGAAGCCCATTACAAAATGGCATATGGCGCATAGCATATAGCAAATAGAATAAGGCGGAGGACATGATGCCCGTGAGGAAGCCTCCGCAACGAAGTGAGGACCAGCTTCTGAATGGGCACATGTCGGAGCCGATGAAATAGCGTATGGCAAATAGCAAATACAGTGATGCGTAACGCGTGACGAGTGATCAGCAAAAAAGACATGGTGAGGCGAAGGGCAGGATGCCATCGAGATGCCTAATTTAGCATAAATTTTGAGAGGTGAATTTATGACTCCGAAATTCTTAGCACTTTCAGCACATGAAAGAGAGATGCTCAATCGTTACGAACCATTCCTATCCAAAATGGCCGAAAACTTTGCTTCGAAAGCGTACGAGATGATTTTAAAGGATGAAAATTCAGCCTTAATTCGCGATTTACCTGCTGAATTCGTCAAAGAAACGATCAAGAAACTTCTTAAAATTTATCCACTTAAAAGATACAACTATCTCCTCGATTTAAGCAATCTCAAATTTGAGATTCCAGTCGATGAGATCGTGAAAATCTGCAACGCGTATTACGAAGAGATCCTCAAATTCATGAATCTTGATGTACCTGCGGAAGATCGTCAAACTTTAACCATTGCCATTTTTAAACGCATAAACTTCGTGATGTTTTACCACGTGAACAAACTTTTGGAAATTCAAAACTCAAAGCTCAAAAAGCGAGAAGAAATTTACCTTGCCTTGATGGACGTCAGCCAACTTTGGAACGAAAAAATGCAGATGCCTTTAGACGAGATCCTTAAATTGACTGCCGAAATTCTGGTAAAAGATATCAACTTAGGCCTTGTGTGGGTGGGAAAGGTTGACGAAGATGGATGGGTAAAGATAATCGCGGCCGCAGGTGAGGCCGTTGGATACGTGAAAAATCTCCGCATCTCTACAGATGAGAAGAGCCCATACGGTCAAGGCCCCGCTGGCACTGCTTTGCGATCTGGAAAGATATCCATGCTAAAAGATTTCGACAGTCCCAAATTCAAAGCCTGGCGCCAAATGGCAAAAAAGTACGGACTTGAGCAGGCTGCTGGCGTACCCTTTGAAGATTTGTACGGTGATAAATGGATAATAATGATGTACTCCAAAGTTGGACAGAAAATGCCGGAGTACATCAGGGATCTACTTTACGATCTGTCAAAAAATCTTAAAATCTTTTTGGATCGCAAATTAAGTTATCTTGAAGTCCAAAGGTTGAAAGGGTATCAAGAGGCCTTAACGCAGATACAAAAGGAACTCATAAAAGATCCAGCGCCAGATACGATTTACAAACTCGTAGTTGAGACACTTGCACATTACACAGACGCACTCACGGTGCGCATCTCCGTTCCAGAACAGGACTCAGAATGGATGAAGGTTGTGGCAGCAGCGGGAAAGAATGCAGACACATTTTTAAATGAAAAAATAGCCTCTAAAGATCCTTTAAACGATCCTTATGGCAACACTTCAACTGGCCGCGCTTTTCGCGATAAAAAACCCGTCATACTTGACAATCCAAAAGAAGACACTTACTTCCAAAAGTTCTGGTCAAAATATCCGGAATTAGAGGTCGGCGCTGTGGGAAGTTGGCCTATCTTTTCGGAAAAAGATGACTCGCCGGTGGCAATACTCACGATACACAGCCTTAATTCACGATACTTCAATCCCGAACTTCGAATGCTCGTTGAACAGGTGATTTCAAGCGTCGAAACGGCAATAAAGCAGTACGATTCAAAAAAACAATTAGAATGGATGGCGCTTCACGATGCGCTGACAGGACTTACAAACAGAAGGTATTTTGAACAATCCGTGATGGACGCCATGAAACGCGCAAAAAGAGAAAAAAGATATCTTGCAATAGGCGTCATGGACATCGATAATTTTAAATCATTGAACGATACATTCGGTCACCTCGCCGGAGACGAATTGTTAAAGAGAATAGGCAACGCTTTTCAATCGATTCTAAGGGGTGGGGACGTTGTTTCGAGAATGGGAGGAGATGAATTTCTCTTTCACGTCATGATAGATGATGTAGAAGATCTGGAGATCGTCTCAAAAAGGTTGTTAAGGTCGGTGCCATCTCTTGATTTGCCACAGATGAAAATCACGTGCAGTTTGGGATGGGCACTTTACCCTGTGGACGGAGAGAATTTGGAAAATCTTGTAAGACTTGCCGATAAAGTTACATACGCGATCAAGCAAAAGGGTGGCAATGATTATGGGATTGTTAATGAAAAATGGATAAAAAAATTTCAAAAGGCAGACAAAGTACGTTTTGAATTCCTTGATGCCATTGAAAAAAACAACATACAGTTCTTTTTGCAACCAAAATGCGATTGTGTTGAGGGAAGAATATACGGCGTTGAAATGCTCGTAAGATGGAAGACTGAAGATGGATGGATTTCCCCAGACGAATTTATGGACATAGTCGAAAGGGATTATGAACTGATCCGCGCACTTGGATGCCATGTCATTGAAAGGGCATCTTTACTCAGGGATAAACTTGAAAAAGAAAAAATTGAGGTGTCTTTTAACATAGGTGCAAGGCATTTTCTTGACAAAAATTTTTTGAAGGATGTCACAGAAAGGGTAAATGATGGCAGAGGGCTTAAGATAGAGATCACGGAAAGTGTTGCCGTAAAGGATATGGAAATGACAAAGTACACGATAGAATCTCTTAAAAAGATGGGATTTGAATTCTCCTTGGACGATTTTGGAACTGGATATTCTTCCCTTATTTACGCCAATTTGCCAGTTGACGAGATAAAATTGGACAAATTTTTTGTTCAAGCGCTAAGAACAAATTCTAATTCTTTTACCGTGGCAGTATCAGTTCTAACACTTGGATCGCTTTCAAACAGACACATTGTCGCCGAAGGCATTGAAAATGAAGAGGACATGGAATTGTGGATGAGAATGAATGGCAGGTACGTTCAGGGATATTTCGTGGCAAAGCCGATGGAGGAAGAAGCATTCTTCAAATGGATGAGTGCGCATAAAAATTTGAATTACAAAAGGTTAAAGCCGTTTCTGTTCATAGATTTTATAATTTTAAAATACGCTTTCATGGACACAAAAAATATCAAAGAATGCTACTGCAATTCAGAGTTTGAGAGTTGCCCTATGACGGCGTGGTTTGAAAGAAGAAGGATGATTTACGGTACTTTGGATCATTTCAAAGAGGCCGAAGAAATCCACAAAAAAGTTCATGAAAAGATAAAATCAAATGCTTTCACGAAAACGGACATCGAGACGATGCAATCAATTTTCCACGCTCTATACCTTGAAATAGCAAAGATAGCAGATTCATAAGCATTTGAATCATTAACCTTCAGTTATGATTCGATTAACAAACAGATAAAATCGTTATACTATACTTGAATGGTATAGATTGGAGGAATTCAAAGTGGACTTGAAAAAAACGACGAAATTGTCTGAGGTCATCGAAAACTATCCGAATCTTACGGAATATTTATTTTCCATAAATCCAAGATACAAACTCTTGAAGAACCCCGTTGTGGTCGAACTCATGTCAAAAAAGATCGATCTCGCCCATGTTGCTGAAAGAGGAGGGTGGACCTTCGAAGAACTCGCTTCAAAGATAAACGATGGGATTAAATCTGGGCAGCTCTCAAGTGCTCAAGTACCAGCGACAAACGCAAAAGAGATCAAAGAGCGCATGAAGGCGCTTTTGAAGATGTTATACGATGGCAAAGATGTCGAAAATGTCAAAAAAGAGTTTAAAGAGTTGATAAGTAAAGCCGACCCAATTTTGATAGCGGTTGTCGAAGGAGAACTCACAAAAGAAGGATACACGGTAGAAGATCTGATGAAAGCATGCGATGTCCATCTTGAACTTTTTAAAGATCAAATTTCAACTTCTCGAAAAAGGGTTTCAAAAGATCACCCACTTTGGAGATTCATAAAAGATCACGATGCGATGCTCTTTTGGATTGAAGACGGCCTTTCAATAACGCGCGAAATGAAAAAGCGTAAAGGATACGACGATGCATCGGATCTCATAAAGAGGTTGAAATTGATAATGGAGCATCTAAGGGAATCAGAAAATCACGATGTAAGGCAGGAAAACACCTTATTTCCAGTCGTCGAGAAATACGGGGTTGAGGAACCCCCTTCGATAATGTGGGAAGAACATTACAACATGAAAAGCAAAAGAGCACAGATAGAAAAACTCATAGAAGAAATTCCATCAAGACCTTACAAAGAATTCACCGATGTAATAGAGGGCGATTTCATCTATCTTGCAGAAACATTTTCACAGCACACGAAAAAGGAACAGGAAATACTTTACAACGTGGCCCTTGACCTTTTGTCCGATCAGGATTGGAAAGATATAAAAAAGGAATCAGATGAGATTGGATATTTTGAATTGCCAAAGGAGGTTTTAGAAGATGAATGAAAGTTCGCAAGAATTGTTTGGCGATTTACCAGTTGAGACCTTGTTGAAGATATTCGATGCGCTGCCCGTTGATATTTCTTTCGTGGACAAAGATGATGTCGTGACATATTTCAACCTGCCGCGAAGGGGCAGAGTCTTTGTCAGAACCAAGTTGGACATCGGGCGAAAGGTTCAGAAATGTCATCCTCCCAAAAGCGTTCACATCGTTCAAAAAATACTGGACGATTTCAAAGCGAAAAGAAGAGATTCTGCAGATTTTTGGATAGAAAGTAACGGGATGTTCCTCTACATAAGATACTTTCCAGTCTACGATGAAAATGGAGAATACTTCGGCACGCTTGAAGTAACTCAGGACGTTACAGAGATTCGCAAGTTAAAGGGAGAAAAAAGGCTCCTTGATGAAGAAACTAAAGAGTAACATTGTCTCGGCTCCGGCAGGTGCCGTCCGCCAATACCGTCCACTAATCTCTAATCTCTATTCCCTAATCTCTAATCCCTAATGTCTAATCCCTAATCCCTAATCCCTGCCTTTACTGATCACTCGTCACTCGTCACGCGTTACTCGTCACTGTCTTTGCTATATGCCATAGGCTATATGCTATGTGCTATTTTATCAGGCTCCGGCAGGTACCACCTCGATGTCTGGTCCTCGCTGCGCTGCGGAGGCCATCTCGCGGGTATCCTGCCCTGCGCCAAACCGTCCACTAATCTCTAATCTCTATTCCCTAATCTCTAATCCCTAATATCTAATCCCTAATCCCTGCCTTTACTGATCACTCGTCACTCGTTACGCGTCACTGTCTTTGCTATATGCCATTTGCTGTTTTGTAATCGGCTCCGACATGTGCCCCTTCGGAAGCTGGTCCTCGCTCCGCTGCGAAGGCTTCCTCACGGGCAACATGTCCTCCGCCTTATTCCATTTGCCATACGCTATACGCCATATGCCATATGCTATTGAAGATGAGAGTTTATACTCTCTCCCATTCTTCAATTTCTCCCGGAATTGTTTTAAAAATTGGATTTGTCTCAATTTCTTTTGTACCTTTTAT
>JAVRKN010000079.1:5604-6844 GCA_031962405.1 Athalassotoga sp.
GCCATACGCTATACGCCATATGCCATATGCTATTGAAGATGAGAGTTTATACTCTCTCCCATTCTTCAATTTCTCCCGGAATTGTTTTAAAAATTGGATTTGTCTCAATTTCTTTTGTACCTTTTATTTCGTTGTACCTCTTCATGTCTCTCAATTTGAGTTTCTCAAGAAGATGTTTAAATTCGAATTCTAATTGTTTCTCTTTCACAGGGATCTTCTCTTGGATATCCACTAACTCAATCTTTCCAACATCAAAATGATAACCACGCCTTTCCGCTTCTTTCCAAACACACAAAAGGTAAGCGTTTATGGCCATTAAAGGTGTCCTATGTTTTTTAAATCTGTCTAATTGGGGATGATTTCTGTACCCTCTTGTTTTCCCCTCAAGAACTTTTTTGGCAAGTAAGCCTTCTCTCCACAAAGCCACAAGCCCTTTGGCATCAAGGTATCTTGGATGTAAAGACCAAAGTCTCATTTTTCGAAACCTTCAAGGAATTCAACCGTTTCGTCAACGACGATTTTTTGTTGTTGGATTCGTGTTATTGTCGCTTCAAGATCTCCAGGTTGATTTCCATACCATCCGAATTGTGCATGATTTCCACCCTTGATTTCGACAAATTTCGTATCTTTGGGAAGAAATTTTTTCGTGTTTTCTATATTCTGAAGAGTTGCCAAACCGTCCCTTGAGGCGTATATCGAGAGCGCACGAAGTTTGGTTCCAGCCAAACTGTCGGATTCTCCCGGATATGCTGCCCAAAAAACTATTCCTCTTATCACATTCTCATGATTTTTTGCATAACTTGCTGCCATGGCACCACCAAGAGAGTGGCCTCCTATGATCCATGTCTTAATTTCTGGATGAGCAGCAATAACGTCATTGGCTTCGTTTATTCCGAAGATGGCAAGGTTAAATGGCATGGGAACTATGATGGTAAGAAATCCTTTTGCGGCTATTGCTCTCATCGAAGGTGCATATGCTCTCGGATCAACCTTTGCGCCCGGGTAGAATATGAAGCCGATCGTTGGCGTGGAGGAGGCAGGTTCGAAAGTCAACCATTGATTTGTCGAAACAACCACCGAATTGTCGGTTTTGAGAGAGTTCAAGGCCTCTGGCATTGCCTCCATTGGAGATATTGCCCAGAAAATTGCGCCCACACCGAGAATCGAAAGTATCAAAATACCCAGGATAACATTTTTCAGATTCACAAGATCCTCCTTTTATACTGATTCAACTTTAAAA
>JAVRKN010000080.1:0-6819 GCA_031962405.1 Athalassotoga sp.
CGAAAAATGTCAAAGTTGTTTTTTAACATTTATGGATAAAATTCAGCCAAAAATGACTTATTTTAGAGAATTACTTCGTTTATCTCAAAATATCTCTTGTTTTATCCTTTAACCGCGCTTGATATATCAGTTTCAACAAAATATCTTTGAAAAGAAAGGAAAATCACGATCATAGGTATAGTCATGAGCAAAGATGCGGCCATCATGAGTTGCCAGAAGGTGTAATACGATGTTCTAAAGTAATTCAATCCCATAGCCAGGGTGAACATGTTTTTGTTTGATGTGACTATCAAGGGCCAAAAGAAATCATTCCACATTCCCATGAAAGTGTAGATTGCAAGGGTTATAAAGGCTGGAAGTGCAACTGGTGAGTCTATTTGCCAAAATCTTCTAAATATGCCGGCTCCATCTACTTTCGCAGCCTCATCGAGTTCATCTGGAACTGACATGTAAAATTGTCTCATGAGAAATAATCCTGTAACAGATGCAATTTTGGGAAAGATGAGTCCCGCATAAGTGTTTACCAAATTCAAATTCACAAGTAAATTGTAAACTGGTATGATGGTAACCGGAAAAGGAACCATCAGAGTCCCCAACAGTACAGTGAAAATCGCATTTCTACCTGGAAATTTCAACTTTGCAAATGCATAACCTGCCATCGCGTCAAATAAAAGATTACCCAACGTAACAACGCCAGCATATATCAAAGTGTTTAAAATCCATCTTGCGTAAGGCGTTACCGTGAAGACCTGGGCATAATTTGAAAGTGTCGACGGCGCACCAAAAACCTCAGGTGGAAATTTGAAAATGTTTATCGTTGGTGGCCATTGCATGATATTTACACCGGTCAATTTTCCATTCAAGAGATAACTCATGGGAGCAACTGAAACGAGTAATGCCCATATAAATGGTGTCAAAGATATTATTGCGTAAATTATCAAGATGATGTAAGAAATCTTCCTTGCAATTTGCCATTTTTTCATAATCTGCACCTCAGAAATAACTTTCTTCTTTCACAAATCTTCTCTGAATCAACGTTAAAATCATTATAAAGGCAAGGAAAAATATCGCTATCGCCGATGCATATCCCATTTGATTGTAGTTAAAAGCATTAACGTATATGTACATTGCCGTGGTGTAATTTTGTTGATTTTGTATGAGAAAGTAAATCTGATCAAAAACTTGCAAAGTTCCTATCAAGCCAAGGGTTACAACGTAAGAAATTTGTGGCTTCATCAACGGCATTATTATCTTCCAAAATCTTGTCCATCCAAGTGCTCCATCAAGTTCTGACGCTTCTATCAGTTCTCTTGGTATATTTTGAAGCCCTGCAAGAAAGACTATCATGAAATATCCCGCCGTTGTCCATACATTCATAGCCATTATGGCTGGCAAAGCCGTTGACGTATTTGAAAGCCAATTTATTGGGGAAATCCCAAAAAATCCCAAGATTCTATTTATAAGTCCTGGTTTTGCGTAAAGCAACATGAATAACATCGAAATTGCCGCTGAAGATGTAATGGAAGGAATATAAAAACTCAATTTGAAAAATTTGATTCCCCTTATCTTTTGATTAACAGCAACCGCAAGTATAAGTGCGAGAAGGGTTTGGACAGGAGTAACTACTATTGCAAAGAAAATAGAATTCCATAAGGTGGTCCAGAACAGAGAATCATTTATCATATGTAAAAAGTTTTCAAGTCCAACCCATGTAGGTACATAACCTGCAAACATGTTTTTGTCATTCGTCATGTATTTTGAAAATAACTCAGTGCCGTTGATCCTTTCGTTTGTCCTCATGTTGACAAAATCGTCGATCAATTTTTTAGAATCAAAATACTTTTCAATGGCTGATTTTTGAGAATTATCCAATTTTATGCCTAATTGGGTTTCGACGAAATCAGCGGGATCAAATTGAGAGAGCAATTGTTGTGGATTAAGATCTTTCATGTTGAAAACAAGCAGATATTGTTCGAGTTGATCCTGCAAATTGAAAGTATTTTTATATTCCATCTGCCTTAATGGGTTATAATTCGTAAAACTGTAATAAAAAGATGCAAATATAGGATATATTATAAAAGTGCCTACAATCAAAATAACTGGAAGTATCAAAAGGTACCCCGCAATCCATTCTCTTGCGCGCTTCAAGGTATCACCTCAAAAATAGGGGCCGTTAAGGCCCCTTGTTTATTGTTGCGAAGACCACGTATTCCAATTGTTGACTATGTAATCAACGGCCTGTTGAACTGTAACTTTTCCTTGCCAGATGTTGTAAAGTTCGCTGTTTATATTATCAAGCAATTTTGAAGAATTTCCATTTGCCGTTGGAATAAACCATCCGTGACCGTAATTGACTTGATCAACAAACACCTCATCTGCAGGATTGTTGAAGACATTTTCCGATTGTTGAACAGAAAATCTCGTTGGGATCACTCCGAGTTTCTCGGTGAATACCTTCATACCATCGCTAAGCAAAAATTCCATCACTTTCCATGCCGCTTCTTTGTCTGGTGTACTGCGTGACATGGCATAACAAACCGTGTATATCATAGTCGCACGCGACTTGTTCATCGGCATGACAGTCATTCCAAAGTTTATCTGAGGATACGTTTCCTTAAGGAAAGAATATGCCCATGGACCTTCCATTATCATCGCAACTTTGCCACGACCAAAGGCATCTCCATTCCATCCAGCGCCCACATCTGATGGTTGAATCGCAACGTGATACTTGTTGTGGAGATCGAAATAAAATTGAATTGCTTGAATGTCTTGAGGAGTGTTGAGCATCGGCTGCATCTGTGAATTGACAACTTCTCCATCATTTTGGAATATAAATGGCATGACTCGATCGAGCGCGTTAGGACTAAGAGAAAGGCCATAAACCCCATCTTCAGGATGATTTAATTTTTGAGCGGCAGTAAGAAGATCCTGCCATGTCCAGTTATTTGTCGGATATGGCACACCATATTTGTCAAACAAATCCTTGTTGTAAAAGAGTGCCAAAGTCGAGAAATCTTTTGGAAATCCGTAAATATGGCCATTGTATTCAAATGGTTGAAGTAAAGAGGTTGCGAAATCGGATACAGGGAAATTATACTTTTGTATGAAATAATCAAGAGGATATATGGCTCCTGATCTTATGAACTGTTGCGCGTAAGATGAATCAAGATAGAAAATATCGGGAGCAGTTCCGGCAGAAAGTTCACTTGTCAATTTAACAAGATAATCACCAGGTATGGGTTGGTACTGTAACTCAATCTGACCCGCATATTTTTGATTGAATGCCTTAACAACACTTTCCATTGCCTGCTGTTCAACTGGAGATGAAACCCATCCACCAAGCGTCACGACGGTGATGGCAAATGTTCCGATTGAGAAAATTGCCACCAATCCGATGACCAAAAGAAGCACTTTGTTTTTCACTTTGATCCCTCCTTTAAGATTTTTGATATTACAAACCCAGTCCCAACGGCCCAGAGCTGGGGAGAACAAGCAACTGGATATGGAATTATGTTTCCTTCTTTCTTTGAATTGCCACCAAAAAGTTCTGGGAGGCGCCAGTCAAAATATTCTGAAACGTTAAGTAATGACTTTGCCAAAATTTTCGCTTCTTTCTTGAAGCCTCTCTCCCACATTCCAATCATTATGATGGAAGTATCGTGCGGCCACACCGATCCATTGTGATAGGAAATAGGGTTGTACGCGAACATCCTCGAGGACATGGTTCTTATTCCAAATCCACTAAACATATCTGGTTTCATAAGTCTTTCAACGATGAATCTTGCTCTTTCTTCGTCGACAATACCCGTCATCAGACAATGACCAGGATTTGAAGTTACCGAATCGACTTGCTTTCCCTCACCATCAAGGGCAAGAACAAAAAATTTTTCCTTTTCCATCCAGAAGTCTTCGTTGAAATGCATTTTCAACAACTTTGCTTTTGACAGATATTCTAAAGATTTTTGACCCTTGTAGAATTGTGCGAGAGTTTGATAGGCTTCATACAAGTAACTTTGAACTTCAACAAGTTTGACAGGCGGTTTTGCCAATCTTCCATCGTAAAATACCATCGAATCGCCAGAATCTTTCCATCCTTGGTTTGAGAGGCCATTTGAAGATTTTGATTTGTAATATAAATATCCACGTGAATCAACATTTTCATCTATGTATCTTGCCGCAAGTTCAATGGAATCCCTTAACTCTTCGAAGATAGACTTACCGTATAATTTTGAATATTTGCCAATTGCCATCAAAAACAGTGGCGTTGCATCGATACTGCCATAATACGTTGAAAATGGGACCTTATCTGAAAGTGCGTATTCCCCAACTCTTATCTCGTGAATAATTTTCCCAGGTAAGGCGTCTTTTTGATCATCCGTAGATTTAGATTGAGTCATAGCGAGTATTTTGAGAACACTATGAGAAATTTCGGGAAACACATCCATGGTTTGCAAAGTAAAAATAAGAGAATCTCTTCCAAAGATCGTTGCGAACCAAGGAAGTCCTGCTGCGGGGAATTTCCCGTACTTTGTATCAAGCAAGAGCATTTTTAGATCTTCAGTAGATTTTCTAACAAGTTTCGCAATTTTTCCTCTAAAATGTGGCAATTTCAAATTTACGTTTGAACTTGCAACATTGCTAAAAAGATCCGTCCCCTTTGTTTTTCTTTTGAAATGAACAGCAGGAGTAATTGAAAATTTTACGACGCTTGAAATGTGAGGTTCAATTTTTATCTCTCCTGAGGTAGAGCCGTTGATCTTGACTTCAATTGCAAGATATTCGCTTTCATATTTCACTAGTTCATTTTGAACTTTTACCTTGTCTTTCTTATCCTCTAATTTTCCACTCCTTATTTCGAATATATCGTTAAAAGTGTAATCGATTACAAAATTTTCAAAGACATGAATTTGTTTCTTTGAATAATTAAAAAACTCTGACTTAACGATGAATTCATTTCCATCTGTGCTGTAACAAAGCCTCAAGATCAAATCCATATCGTGCAAGTCCTCTGCAGATTTGGCCATGAACCAGAAGGACACAGCATCATTTTTATACTCTCCCACGCCCAAGAGTTTAAATTCTAAAGGTAATTCAGGCACTACCTTTCCCACTATTCTCGTATCCATGAAGTACAATCCACAGATATCTCCCTCGATAAAACCATTTTCTCCAATTAAAGCCATTATGTTTCCAGATTTTATAGTGTACATTAATTTCCTCCCCTACAAGTTGATGCCCTTTTAACCAGAGACACATCTAAAATTTGCGATTCAACTTCCTTACCATTCAACATGTTTATCAAAATACTCGCCGCTGCTTTTCCGACATCATGAATTGGTTGTCTTACAGTTGTCAAAGGTGGATTAACCATTGATGCAAGAGGTACATCATCGAAGCCTACTAACGGTATATCTTTACCAACTTTTAGTCCAGATTCCTCTATGGCTGCCATAGCCCCCGTCGCCATGAGATCGCCTGAAACAAATATGCCATCAAATTTCATTGATTTCAAAAATTCTTTTGTTATTTTATAACCATTTTCTCTATCAGAATTTTTCTCAACATACTTGACAAAGCTTTCATCGTAAGGAATATTCATATTTGTATGGGCTTTGATGTATCCATTAAGTCTGAACCTTGTGGCAGCATGGCCCTTTGGACCATTTATGAAAAGAATTTTTCTGCATCCCACATCAAAAAGATGCTGTGTTGCGATCATTCCTCCTTTTTCGTTGTCTGTATCGACAAAGATATAATCACCAACATTCTCTGGCCGTCCAATTACAACAAAAGGAATTCCACACTTCTTAAGTGCCAAGATCCTCTCATCATTGTCTTTTACATCAAAAATTATCATTCCATCTACAATTCCTTTTTTCGCAACTTCAAGGTAAGGATTTATCCCATTTTTTTTGGCCGTTGATACAACGAGATGGTAATCTAAATCTGAAAGTACAACGCTCATACCATGAATAAACTCTATAAAGTAAGGAAAAGATATGAAATAATCAAGATCGTGAGAAATGACGATGCCTATTCCTTCGCTTGAATTCGTTCTTAAACTCTTTGCAGAATGATTTGGAAAATAATTCAATTCTTTTATCGCTTGAAGGACTTTCTTTTCAGTTTCAGGTTTTACATTTCCAAAAGCATTTATGACTCTCGACACCGTCGCAACGGAAACATTCGCGACCTTCGCAACATCTTTTATCTTTGCTGCCATTTGAATATCTCCTTTATTTGTAATCGATTACATTATAAAACATCGTAGAAGTTATTTCAAACCACTTTTTAACCGTTTTTAGGCATTTTTCAACAGAAAATCCCAATTAGAAATGATTAAAGTTAAAATCATCAGACTTGCTTCAAATATCTTTGTTTTATGAAGCAAATCAGTGCTATAAAATTCGCATTGTATACTGATTCAACTTTAAAAGTCGAATCTTCATTCATCTCTTGCCGCTCCAGCATATGCCCCGTCGAAATCTGGTCCTCGCTTCGCTGCGGAGGATTTCTCTGTGGCATCATGCTCTCCGCTAAGATTCGGAATTTAAAGTTGGTTTAGCATATACAAACTTCAAAGGTGTATCA
This sequence comes from Athalassotoga sp., assembly GCA_031962405.1. Classification (GTDB taxonomy): domain Bacteria; phylum Thermotogota; class Thermotogae; order Mesoaciditogales; family Mesoaciditogaceae; genus Athalassotoga. Next base: position 6,592 of record JAVRKN010000080.1, read on the forward strand.
TAGAATTGTACAATCCATTTTAAAATTGAGGTGATAAGATGCTTAGGATCGGGATCGTTGGAGCAGGAGGGATAGCAGGAGTACATGCCAATTGCTACAAGAGTATTCCAAGTGCAAAAGTTGTTGCCGTTGCGGATATCATCCCAGAAAGATCAAAGAAACTTGCAGGCATCTTTGGAGCAGACGCTTACGACAACGCCGAAGAGATCATCAAAAGAAAGGACGTAG
>JAVRKN010000081.1:0-6799 GCA_031962405.1 Athalassotoga sp.
AAGTCTTTTAAAAGGGGGACTCAGAAGTTAACGGTGAATCTAAGAGTGAAAAGAAAAAACTTTACAGAAGCCTTTTCATAGCGCTACTCTCAACTGCGTCCGTTTTAGCGGTTTTCTTGATATTTGCCAAGGACAGCACGCAAATACTCAAAATTTTGTTTTCGTCTCCAAACGATATACTCATAGGGTTCGCACTTTTCATGGGCATAATATTCATAGATACCGTAAGAACGATGGTGATGACGCATTTTCTCGGAGAAGATGTGAAATGGCGAATTGCATTATCAAATTCGATTCTTGGTTATTTTTACACCTATATAACGCCATCTTCCGCTGGAGGTCAACCTTTTCAGATATATCACCTTTCGAAATGGAAGGTAAAGCCCGAAATTTCTTCGGCCATCATTTTAACCCGCTGGAGTACAATGATGATCTTCCTTTCCATATCGTCTATTTTGCTGCTAAAAAAGTATCTTTTCTACATTCAAATAGGAATTCCAGTCTTGAGTCAACTTATCTGGGTTATAATTCTTATAGGCGTCATGGTATCTTTTGCGATTGTCTTGATGCTCTTAGTGCCGCACGTTGGCATAGGTCTTGTGAATTTCCTCAAACGCCACCGTGTTTTGAAATATATTTTCAAACTTTTCAAAAAAAATGACGTTGAAATCTTAACGAAGTTTGAATACAACGTCAGACAATTTTACGATGCGATGCACATGATATGGATGAAAAAGCCGCTTTTGATAGTTTTTGACGGAATAACTGGAATTTTGGATCTGGGAATTCTTTATTACATACTTTACAGATCTATAATGGCAGCATCGTATGAGAATAACGCTCATTTTTTCCTTTCATTTTGGTCTTTAAGCGCGATCTTTATACTGCTTTCTTTTATAGTTTATTACTTTCCAACTCCAGGTTCTTCAGGCGGCATAGAAGGCGCCTTTTATCTTGTTTTTTCGATGTACGGCGCTCCGCCCGCGGTCATGGCTGGAATTTTGATATGGAGGATATCAACGTATTACCTTCCAATTTTGCTCGGAATTGTGACGATGTTCTTTGAATTTAAAGCAAAAGGCAAGGCGGTTGAGAAAAATGCGGAAAAAACTTAACAGATCTCTTGGGCTGTATTCAGCAACTATGGTAAGCGTTGGTTCCATGATAGGTGGGGCCATCTTTGTGCTTGCCGGTACAACTTTCAAAATGGCAGGGCCTTCAGCAACACTCGCGATATTCCTTGCAGGCATAGCAACGTTGCTTACATCTTTTTCTTTTGCCGAATTCTCGACCTTTGTGCCAGAGGCAGGCGGCGGTTATTCTTACGTAAGAGCCGTTTTCGGAAATAATTTCATCGGATTCTTTACGGGATGGATCTTGTGGATTGGGTACGCACTTTCTGCCTCTCTATTTGCCATTGGGTTTGGAAATTTTTTGAATTACTTCCTTCCCTTTTTGCCTGGTATAGTTGGTTCTTTGATTTTGATAATCTACATAGCATCAAACCAAATAAGCGGAATTAAAAATTCCGCCCTTCTTCAGAACACGATCGTCACCATATTCGTTGCCATTTTGATAGGATACATAATCTACGGCCTAAAATTTGCCGATGTGAAGAATGTGACGCCGTTTTTTTCAAAGGGTTTCATCTCAACCTTTCAGGTGATGAGTATCCTTTACATGACCTACATAGGGTTTGATGCCGTTACTACCCTCGGTGAGGAGGTCAAAAATCCGCAAAAGACCATTCCACTTGCCATAATGATCTCGATGGTCGTTGTGCTTGTGGTGAAGACTTTGGCATTTTTCGTTGGCAGCGCTCTCGTAAACGTTCAAACCATCACCGCACAAAATGCCGGAGATTTCATGATAAACACGGCCAAAGTTATTGGAGGACCGCTTGGAGGTTATATCTTTGCGGCAGCCGGTATGCTGGCCACGCTTTCTTGCATGAACACCTCCCTTTTGGCGTCATCAAGAACATCTTTTGCACTCTCGAGAGACAAAAGACTTCCATACTTTTTTCAATCCGTAAACCCAAAGACCCAATCTCCCATCTTCAGTGTAGTCGTTGCCTCTATAATCGTGATTATCGCTACCGTCACACAAAACATCGAAGAGATTTCAATAGTGGCAAGTTCTATGACACTTGTTGGTTATGCTTTCATAAATCTTTCCCTTTTATACTCTCGCAAGAGAAAAATGAATGATAAAAAAGGTTTTAAGGTCCCATTTTATCCTTACATTCCCATTTTTGCGATAATTTTCAACATCATCATGCTTTTGATCTTACTTTCCGAAGACAGAGTAGCTCTTATGCTTGTCTTTGGCTTCATGTTGGTCGGGATCCTTTACTACCTTTTAAGTCCGAAGTTAAGAACGGCTCCAAGAGGGTTATCTAACGAACCTTTGCCATTCGTGAAGGTTAAAGAGAGTCCAGATGTGTTTAACGTCATAGTCATGATCGAAGAAGAGGAAGATGCAGATCATCTTTTACAGTTCGGCTTGAATCTTGCAAGTGGAAAGGTTATCCCGATAGGCGTTGTGGATGTTTCAGATGTTGTGAGTGAGGTAGATTATGAAACTTTGAAAAGTACGATTGACAAATTCGAAAAGATTAAAAAACGCGTGAGTGATTTTGGAAAGGCAAATGCGCTTGACATCAAATTGTCGGTAATCATGTCAAAGGACAGAGAGAAAATCGTCGACAAATTCGCAACTGAAAATAAGGCATCTTTTATTTTAATTGGTTGGAAAGAAGAGATTGGAAAGCGTACTTTTAGCAAATGGGAAAAGAGGATCATAGAAAGATCCCCATTTGACATCGGCGTTGTAAAATTCAAAAATGAAATGAAAGAAATGAAATTCAAGAAGATACTTTTCCCATACAGCGGGAGTGTTTATTCGCAGATGGCCTCTAAAGTGATCAAAAAGTTATCGGATGTTTACAAAGACGCCGAAATTACAATCCTTAAAATAGTCTATGATGAAGATGAAAAAGAGATAAATGAGTACAAAAATGTGCTTGAAAATATTTTAAAAACGCTCGATATAAAAGGAAAAACGCTTGTTGAATACAGCCCATCTTCATGGCAAAAGATCGTCGAACTTTCAAAAGATTACGACCTCATCGTGCTCGGCATTTCGACAGATTGGAATGTGGGAGACAAACTTTTCGGATTGAAAACGGATCTCATCTTCGAAGAGGCGCAATCTTCAGTTCTCGTTGTAAGGGCATTTCATCCCACATTCCACAATCAAAATTTCAGAAAATTTTTCGAATTCATAAAGAAATTTTCTCCGTGACCTTTACTTTATTCCAGTCCTGGCTATTCCTTCTATGAAGTATCTTTGTGCGAAGAGGAAGAGTATGACTATCGGCAACATGGTAAAGGTCGATGCTGCCATGAGTTGATTGTAAATTGTTCCGGCATTGCTGCTGAAATTTTGAAGGCCGACGGGTAATGTCCTCATCGATGGTTCATTTGTGACTATGAGTACCCAAAGGAATGCATTCCAACTTCCAACAAAGTTCAGAAGCGCACCCGTTATTATGACTGGCCTTGATAGCGGAACCATAATGGTCCATAAAAATCTCCATCTTGATGCGCCGTCTATCTTTGCGGCATCAAGAAGTTCGTCTGGTATTCCCATGAAATTTTGCCTTATCAAAAAGATCGTGAACGCACTGACTGCCCATGGAATTATCAGGGCGTAGTAAGTGTTAAGCCATCCAAAATGCACGATCGTTATGAAGTTCGGCACAAGTAAAACCTCTCCAGGAATCATCATTGTTGCTATAAATAGCATGAAGAAGAAATTTCTTCCCGCAAAGTGTAATTTTGAAAAGGCAAAAGCGGCCATAACGCCAAAGATTATGTTAAGCAATGTAGTGACAACGGCGACAAAGACGGTATTTATGTAATATCTTGCAAATGGAGCCGCATTCCATGCTTGAACGTAAGCCTCAAAGAGATTGGCAAAAATTTGGGAAAGGTTGAAATGGGCTTCTACTTTCACCGGCAACGTTAAAAACCACACACTGTTTACATTTTTTAAGAATATCTTTGTGCTCCCATTAGATGGAAAATACTGAACGCTTGAAACCACTGAAGGGGCTTTGATGATCTTCATGGTGTAATACGTGTTGTTGTAAATATCCGTGACATTTGTGACGGCAAGGTAATTTTCCCATGCATTTGAAAGCAATTTTTCTATCTCATTCTTATTCTTATAAGAAGAAAATCCACTTCCTATGTAAGCAAGTTGACCTGAACTTCCAGTTAGCACGCCGGTGCTATTTGGATGTTCTAAGCCAAAAGCATCTGATATCTTTTGAGATAGCACGTCCCAATTGTCGGCATATTCTGAAATCATCTTGTTTAACTCAACCTGTTCAGATGGATTCAAGACACCGTAAAGAATTTTCAAATTTGTCACGATGCTTGATATGCCTCTAAAGGCGTTGTCTGCTTCAGATTGATCTAAGCCCGTCGAAATTAAGTCGCTTTTGATCTTGGCGTCCGTTTGATTTATGAAATAATCAATGAAATGAGAAATGTGTCCTTCATTGATTATATCAAGTGCGGTTTGCATGTAATTTTCAGGAAGGTTTGAATTCTTTATCGCATTTTCGAGTCTTGATTTTTGTTCAGAAGTTGTGAAAAATGTGAATATCACTTGCGGATCTTCGATGGTAAGATTTTTTGAATCGTTGTAGAAGTTAAACACAAGGTCGTAAGACTTAAGGAGATCGTAATAGCCAATTATGGGATTCATGATCCTCTGTTCGTAAAAGTTGACGAGTGCATCCAGCGATGGATCAACCTTCCCGAATTTGGAAATTAGGACCGTTTTTAAGTCGAATTTGTTCAAGAAATTCTCCATTATCCCTTCAACGGCTGGAACGTCTTGAGAAAGAGTCCCTATTCCCTTTTTGTAATTAAGAACGCTTGAGACCATAGAACTTGCCCCTGTAAAAAAATCATTTGATGACAAAAATGACTTTACGAATTCTTTCTGCGCTACGACAGAAGATGCATCCTGATCGCTGACGTTTAATGCCTGATTTCTCAAAAGCGCCGGCATGAACATCTTTGCCGTTGCAGTGGCAGAATTGACGGATTGAGCGAAATTTTTCGTGAAATCTATTCTTGACAATATTGGATTTGATCCATACCTGAAAATGTTTAAAAAGGCTTTCATGTACTCGTCCGGATTGTCAGAAAGAGATTTAAGTTCGCTTATCTGATTTTGATAATCGGAAGGATAAACCATGGCATCAACACTCGTTATGAGCGCTTCGACTTTTTGTAAGTCAACTTCGGTTGCATATTTTATAGGGCCACCATTTCCAAGTGTAAGGTATATGGTGCCTCTAAGTGGAGGCGTGCCGGCAAAGTTAACCGTCAGCACATTTGAAGCGCTGGAAGTTTGTCCTTGTCCAACGTTTAAAAATTGCTGAAGGCTTAAAGCGGAATAATTAACGGATGAGTAAGTCGAATGATCTATTGATGCATTTATATTTCTCACGGGTAAAGCATTCACCGTTCCCCACGTGGGCGGAAAGATTTGAACTTCTTCTGGCAACTTCAAAGATGTGACGATCATCCACACGAATGGCATGAGCATTATGGCTGCACCAGCAAAGGCGATGATGTAAAGTATTATTTCGAAAACTGTCCCTTTAATTCTCATAAATACTCAACCCTTTTTTGACCAACTCTGAATTGTATAAGCGTAAAGACCAAAATTATGGCAAAGAGTATGTACGCGGCGGCCGATGCAAGGCCCATTTGCTGATTGGTATAAAAGGTTTGGAAGATGTAATAAACTATTGTCAACCCAGAATTGTTGTAAGGGCCTGGAACGGCTTGATAAAGCACGTAAACTTCTGTGAAAACTTTAAAGGCGCCTATGACAGAGACAATGAGGACGAAAAAGGTCATCGGTGAAAGCAAAGGCCAAGTTATGTAAGTTAACTTTTGAGAGTTCGTAGCACCATCTATGTCTGCCGCCTCGTAATAAGATTTGTCTATGGATTGAAGGCCTGCCAAGAAGATTATGGCGTTGTATCCTATCGTTTTCCATATCGACATTATGGCAATTGTCGGTATTGTCCACACATCACTTTTAAGCCATGCAACTGGAGAGATGCCTATCAAAGAGAGAAGGTAATTTATGAGTCCATATTGATCGTTGTAAAGCCATTGCCACACAAGGCTTATCGCGACTATGGAGGTTACGAAAGGCATGAAATAGGAAGTCCTTAAAAACGCTTTGAATAACTTTAACCTGTTCAAAAGTAGGGCAACCAAAAGCGCAAGTATTATGTCTGCTGGCACATAAAGGATTACGTAATAGGCCGTATTCCATATAGATTTGATGAAATTGCTACTTTCCTTGACGGCATCCAGCCATTGATAAATTCCATAATTGCTTGGAAAGGCAAACCTTAAAACAAGATAAATTGCCCCACTTATCAAAAAGAGCGTAAACAGATGGCCTGCCATTCTTGAGACGAACTCACGCTTTCTAAAAAAGATAAGGCCCAACATGGCCCCTATGAAGATAAAAGTTAGGTATGGAAATTCATTCATGGACGAAAGTATCGTGTTGAAGAAGATCAAACTCAAAATCGTTATTCCAAAGACGTAAATGACGTCTAAAATTTTTGCACGTTTTGAGATGATGATGTCTACAAGTAGGTAGAGGGCAAAAAGCGCAAGAATCGAAATTGATACGTAAAAGCCATCGTAAACAAGCGCTTTCAAAAATGAATAAGGTGGTGGTGTGTTTA
>JAVRKN010000082.1:0-6780 GCA_031962405.1 Athalassotoga sp.
GAGGTACTTGGCGGAGGGCAGGATGCCCGTGAGGAATCCTCCGCAACGAAGTGAGGGCCCACGATCATGTTTGGTAAGAAGTAATTAACTTTGTCTAAACAATGAATGTTGTATAATCCGAAAAAAGGCAGTGGAGTCTGCCAAAACCGCTTAAAAAAGCCGATGACTCCTACCATTTTTCAGGTAGGAGGTGTATTGTGGTAATTCTAAGCGTAATCCAACTTGTTTATGTCCTAATGTTGGCTCCCCTTGTGGCAGGAATAATCTCTACGATAGAAGAAAAAATTGAATCCAAAAAAGGGCCAAGCATCTTTCAGCCTTATTACGACCTTATAAAGCTTTTCAGAAAGGAAAACGTTGTTCCTGCAAAATCTTCCCCAGTTTTCAGAATAGGGCCCTACATTGCTTTTGCACTTTACATGCTGCTAACACTTGTTCTTCCGATAATAACGGCTTTCCCCCTCCAATTTGGGCCGGTTGTTGATTTCATAGGAGGAGGTCTTACCTTCGGAGCGGCAGCGACATTCAAGAAACTTATGGCTTTAGACAGCAGAAGCAATTACGCCCATCTTGGTACATCGCGATCTGCGAGCATTGGTGCGTTATCAGAACCTATAACCGTTTTGATCTTCATAATGTTGGGTGTGATCTCTAAGACCAACAATCCTTACGTCATAAACAACGTGCTTCAAACTTCAACGGCATGGTATTTATCGCTTGTTCATTGGTTTATTGCGGCAGCATTTTTCATGGTTTTACTTGTCGAAACTGGCAAACTTCCAATCGAATCGCACTCAACCGCCGAACTTGGGACAATAGATCAATCTATGGAAATTGAATATTCTGGATCCGATCTTGCATTTTTCAAGTGGGGAGGATATGTCAAGCAATTCCTTTTGATGAGCGTTTTTTTGAACGTTTATACTGTGCCTTTCTGGGTTCCAATGAAAATGGATTTTGGATCCATACTCATATATATGGTAATTCAACTTTTAAAGTTAACAGGGCTTGCGATAATTTTTGCCTTCTTTGAAGAGAGTGTCTCGAAGTTTAGGCTTTTGAAAAACTTTGACTACATTTCCATAGCCTTTTCGCTGGCCTTTTTAAGTTTTCTCGCTTTCAGCGTCTCGAGGTGATAATATGAATGATTTTTTCATGTTGATAGGTTTTTCAGAGATAGTGATAGTGATCTTAATGCAATGGGAGGTATACGTTACAAAGATCGTCAAAACCTTCTCGGTAGGATCGTACATTATCTCGGTTTTCTTGTTTTATCTGAGTTTTGTTCAACATTCGTATCTCGTGTTAGTGCTTGCCATATTAACGGCGGCTATAAGAGGATTTTTTATTCCAAATTTCATTCTGAAAAGGCTTGCAAGAGATCCTTGGAGAGAAAGAGAGTCGAAGCCCACAATGGGAACTGCATTTTCCATAATAATTTCCCTTGTAATAGCCATCTTTGCTTACGTGCTTTACGACATGGCGATGTTGAATTTCGTAGGAATTCTATCTGGTGCCATTCCAATTGCACTTGTTTTCCAAGGTGCATTCCTTATAATGTCGAGAAAAAATACATTCATTCAGCTTATCGGATACATGGTCATGGAAAATGCGGCTTTCTTGTTCACCGGTTATCTCTTCCCCGATCTTCCATTCACTGTAGAGGCTGGAACAGTACTCGATCTTATAGGAATTGTGATGATTTCAGGCATCATCATGAGGATGAGAGAAAATTCTTCCAAAAAATCTGACGGTTTTGACGAATTGAGGGGATAGAAAATGAATTTACTTTACACCTTACCAATGATTGCGAGCTTGATAGGTGCTTTGCTGTGCCTTGTGAGGATCGAAAAATTTGAAGAAGTGATTTCCATAATTGTATCGTCCTCTACCGCGATCTTTTCTATTTTGATCCTTTTTTTACCAAACGTGTCTAATTCATTCCTGTTTTTGGACGGAATTTCAAAGATTATGATTTTAATAATCTCTTTTGTTTATACGATGACAGTCATTTTCTCGACAACTTTTTTAAAATACATTGATGAACCGCTTTTTCAAAAAAGATTTTATTACCTTTTACTTAATCTTTTTGCTTTTTCAATGTTCTTTTCGGTTTCTGTGAATAACTTGGGCCTTGTTTGGGTAGGCATAGAAGGTACAACAGTTACGAGTGCGCTTCTGGTAGCGGTAGAAAACGATGAATCATCGATAGAAGCCACATGGAGATACATAATAATAGTTTCGAGCGGCCTCGTTATCTCTTTCATATCAAATATATTTATATATGCCGCAACAGGCACTCTTGACATATCAAAACTGCTAACGACAAATTCATTCTCTGGACTCCTTTCACTCGGTAGCATGATGGCAATAATAGGATATGGAACAAAAGCAGGCATTTTCCCCATGCATACGTGGCTACCGGATGTTCATGGAAAAGCACCGGCTCCTGTAAGTGCCATTTTTTCGAGTGTCTTACTTCCGGTAGCACTTTACGCGATAATAAGAATAATGCAATTTACACCTGCCTTATACGTTAAAAATTTTACACTCGTCCTCGGATTTCTGACCGTCATAATCGCTGCAAGCCTTATGGCAGTTCAAACGAACTACAAAAGGTTATTTGCTTATTCCACCATGGAAAACATGGGAATGGCTTTAATTGGAATATCCTTAGGAGGATATGCCTTCGTCGGTGTTTTTGTGCTGATAATTTCACATGCTTTTGCGAAATCTTCGACATTCTTTTTGAGTGGAAATCTTTTGTCGAGGTATAAAACTTTGAAGATCGATGAGGTGGCTGGCGTTGCCAAACGCATGCCATCTACCGCTTACACTCTACTTTTCGATGCGATGGCGATAACTGGAATGCCACCATTCGGAACATTTTTCGGAGAACTCTTGATAATTTTGGTCTTACTTTCCATCTTACCAATCGAATGGACTTTGCTGCTTGTTAGTTTTCTCGCGCTCGCCTTCATTTCTATGAACTTCAAAGTTGGCAAAATGATCTTTTCCGAATCAGATGGTAAAAAGATGGATAGAAAAAGAGTTGGAACCATTGTTCCAATAATCGGCACGCTCTTTTCCTTGGCAACGATCTTTTTCATTCCATTTATAAGCAAGGTGATAAAATGAAAATATTGCTTGGAACTTTTCACAAAGACATCGATTACTACATTGTTCAGGAGGATGGAATCGTTTCGATCGAAATCGATCCAGAAGATATGTACATGCCCAACTACCTTTTCGTCAAATCACATGATTTGATGATAAGTTCAGATGACGCCGTAAGGAGTGGTGAAGGAGTTTTCGATTTCAGGTACGGCCCCGTTACTTCCGGAGTGGGAGAGGCTGGTGTTTACCACCTTTACACTTATGGTGAAAGAATACTTTCAGTTGATATCGATCTGTCTTACAAACACAGAAACATATCGAATCGCTTGATAGGCCTTGATTTCAAATCATCTTTAAAAATGGTTGAAAAAATATGCGGTAATTTTGCCTTCTCACATTCTTTGGCATTCTCAAGGGCCGTTGAGTCTGAAATTGGCATTGATGTAGATCAAAAAAGTGAAAGGCTCAGAATAATTGCACTTGAACTCGAAAGAATATACAACCATCTTTACGTCATTTACCAACTTGCTCAGGCAGCGTCCCAAAAAGTTTTAGCATCTCATTTAAGTTATCTTTTCGAAGAGATCTTAAGGATGAACAAAAATTTCAGCGGTTCGAGATATCTCAAAGATTTTAACAACATAGGTGGAATAAAAAATTTTGATGAAAAGCGTCTTGAAAACCTAAGGGTAGATCTTCAAAGAATAACAAGTGAATTCAAAGATCTTTACAAAATGGCACTTGAGAGCGGAAACTTTTTAGACAGGCTTTATTTAACGGCAGTTTTAAAATCTTCAAACGCCATAAATATTGGAATAACGGGTCCAAATTTGAGATCAACTGGTATAAAAGAAGACCTAAGATTTGGAGATCCGAATTACGAAAATTTAAATATCCCGACAAAAAACGAGGGAGATGCCCTTTCGAGAATGGAAGTAAGAGCAGAAGAAATTTTTGAAAGTCAAAAAATAATTCTTGAACACATAGAAAGATCAGATCAAAAAAGTCAATCTGGTGGAGAAAAGGGATTGGGCTTTTGTGAATCTCCAAATGGAACGGTGGCATACAAAGTAGACGTGAACAATTCAACGATATCGGGTATTTACATCGTGACACCATCTTTTTTCGCTTTCAAAGGAATTGCAAATTCCCTGAAGGGAAATATTTTTACAGACTTTCAATTCGCAGTGGAATCCTTTGGATCAAATTTTGCGGATGCCGCGCTTTGAGGTGATAAAGATGGTATGGTGGCCAGCAAGAGGGATAAAAAGATTTTTAACGGAAAAAGCGCCTTATTTATCGAAAGAAAACGTCAAGTCAATGAGAATTTTCAAAAGATCTATGCACATCTATAGTATAGATGTGGGAAATTCAAATCTTTTAAATTTTGAAATAAAAGCGCTTCAGAGTTCACAATACAACACGCATAGGTTTGGAATATATTTTGCCGATTCTCCAAGGCACGCAGATTTGCTTTTGGTACTTGGAAAGCCAACTGAAAAGATGATCCTTCCTTTGATGAACACGATAAATCAAATGCCAAAACCTTTTGGAATTTTGCTCATCGAAGAAGACGATGAGATAGATTTAGACCTTCCTAACATCATTGGAAGGCTAAAAAATCCTTCACCATCAGATATTTTAAGCGCACTTTTGAAGGTTATGGAAAGGAATTGATCGATATGATCATCGCATACATTTCACTTGGACTTTATTTGTTGGGAATCATTTTTGCGTTCAAAAGAAGAACCTCTTACGCATTATCGACAATGGGATCTGTCTTCGCACTGGTAGAAGGCATAATTGGAACATTTCATCCCTTCACGCTCGGAAGGTTGGAAATCTTACCAAAGGTCTTCATGTCGTTGGGAGTTACTCATACGTCAAGTATTTTCATAACTATAGCGGCGATATCATGGATAGCCATATCGATCTATTCAATAGATTACGGCAATTTTTACTCAAAAGATATGGCACTATGGTTGAACCTTTCCATTTTTGGCATGATGATCATATTGATGGCAAAAGATGGTCTTACCTTTATAATAGGGTGGGAAATGATGACACTCTCTTCTTATCTCCTTATTCTCAAACACAAAGATTCCTTTAAAGAAGCATTTGAATTTCTGGCATTCGGAGAACTTTCGACTGTGAGCTTAATAATAGCTTTTGCATCTTTGTTTTTAAAAAATGGAAATTTTTCATTCGTTCAAGATTCTGGCACCACGATGTTTTTGATCATGTCGACCTTTGCATTCATAGTCAAAATGGGCATATTTCCGTTTCACACATGGCTTATAGGAGCGCACGCAAAAGCACCGTCAAACGTTTCTGCACTTTTGAGTGCTCCAATTACTTTGATGGGGGTATACGGCATCTTCATGGCGCTTTCTTTGATGCCAAATTTGCACCTTTATAACTTTGAATGGTGGGGAATTCTTGCCATAGCATTTGGTGCTACGTCAGCCTTTTGGGGTGCCCTCCATGCCGTTGCTGCAAAGCAGTTGAAAGTACTTCCGGCTTATTCAACGATTGAAAACAACGGAATGATATTGGCCGCGATAGGTGTAGCCGTTGTGGCAAGTGTTGATCCAAATCTTACTGTGATGTCTGAATTTGCATCGATAACGGCAATTTTGATTGCCATATCCCATACGTTTTCAAAATCTTTGCTTTTCCTGTCTGTAGGTCATGCGAAAGAAGCCTTAGAGGAGGATAACATAGATGATTTAAGGGGCATCTGGAGTGCTGTAGGCAGAATTCCTGCGCTCGGTATTTTAATCTCTGGACTTTCTTTCAGTGCTTTTCCACCACTGATCGGTTTTGTGAGTGAGTGGATGCTGTTAGAATCCTTTTTCCAATCGTACAAATTCTCTGATATGCTCGGCCGCCTTGTGGCGACCTTTGGAGGCATTTTTGTAGCTTTAGCAATAGGTATGGCGGCCTTTTCAATGGTTAAACTTTCTGGATATACGGTTTTAGGGTACGATCACGGCAAGAAGGCTAAAAGCATGCCATCTACTTTAATGAAAATATCAGAACTTTTTCTTGTGATCCTTGTTTTGGGATTTGGAATTTTTGCCCCTTTTGTTTTAAGATATCTTGGATACTCTCAATTTACATCTGGACTTCTTGGTGTACCATTTCCATTTTTGATGATCTCGTCTGTGCCTATCTTTGGAGTTGTTTCACCAACATTTTTTGCAATAGTCACTTCTGTGCTTTTCATCTTTCCATTGGTTTTCTATCTTAAAAGTAGGCGAGAAGTTAGACGTGTAGATTCATGGAATGGAGGATTGCCTATTGAGGAAGGAGAATATTTCAGCGCGCCAGCCTACTCGGCAATACTCGAAATCGTCCTTAAAAAGGTATATGCAACAAAAGAGAAAATTTCAGAAAATGATGCCCACATAGAAGTCGTTGATTTTGTAAGCGTATTTTATGATGCGTTTAAAAGAGTTGTTTTGGGGATTGAAAATGTGCTTTCTAAGACATTGATGAATGGAAACATCAACGCATACGTAGCATATATATTCATCATGCTTGTTTTAATCTTAATAGTGAGGTGAGATGTACGAAAAAAGAAATTGAGTCTGGATACATGTTGGGTAAAATAGATGAACTTCTTAACAAAGTCGGATGTCCAATATGCGAACTCACCTT
>JAVRKN010000083.1:0-6715 GCA_031962405.1 Athalassotoga sp.
GGCATCATGCTTTCCGCTGGAGATTCGGAATTTAAAAGAGATTTAGAAATTTCATTCATACCTCAAGGCTTCGACAGGACTCTTTTTAGACGCCATGTAAGCAGGGTAGAGTCCAAAGAACAGCCCTATGGCAACTGAAACTCCAAATGAGAGCACTATACTCGGCCATGTGATGATCACCGTAAGTCCTAGGCCGCTGGCCAAGTACGTCACTAACATGGCAATGAGAAAACTGAAACCTACTCCTATTGCTCCTGCAACTATCGTTATGAACATGCTCTCTACAAGAAACTCGGCAAGAATTCTCCTTCTTGTCGCTCCCATGGCCATCTTAACGCCGATTTCTTTCGTTCTTTCCGTAACTGAAACTAGCATGATGTTCATTATTCCTATACCACCGACGATCATCGAAATTGCTGCTATGGAAGCAAGTAATAAAGTTAAAACGTCTGTTGTCTGACTTACTGTTGAAAGTATTTGATTTTGGCTTATAACCCTGTATTGGTTAGAATTTTGAATTCTCATGTAAAGAATGTTGTTAATTTCGGCTACAGCATCCAATGCCGTATTTGCAGATTTTGCCGATGCTATTATTTCCGAAACGCCACCGTTCAATTGAATTAACCTTGCCGAAGCAGTGGTATATGGGATTATGAGCATGTTATCTGGATTAAAGGTAAGTTTGCTTCCAGTTTCTTGCAATTCACCAACTATGGTAAAGGCTACTTTGATATTTCCAGTTGTAACGTAGATTGTCTGTCCAACTGGATCTTGATTTCCAAAAAGTGTTGTTGCTATAGTGTTGCCAATGACGGCAACATTGGCATAGTTTTGTTCATCTTGCTGCGTTATCAGTCTTCCAGAAAGAAGTGGAAGATCAAGAATCGAAAATGCATCAGGATATGCTCCAAAAACTGTGGCGACGGTATTTGTTGCTTGATAAAGAATGTTAAAACTCTTTTGAAGTACTGGCGTTACCGTTCCAACATCTGGTGCCATCTTTTGGATATTTTGAACGTCTGTTTCGTTAAGCACACTTGTCAAAGCAACTGCCGTTCTTCCGCCAAAGCCTCCAGAAAAACCCGGTGTCACTATTATGACATTTGATCCCAAGGAAGATATTCGTGCAGTGACATTTTGTGTTGTGCCTGCTCCTATTGCAATTGCAACTATGACGGCTATGACGCCTATGACTATACCCAACATCGAAAGGAAGGTTCTTACCTTGTCTTTTCCAAGAGATCTGAAAGCCTCCATTAAAATTTCCATAAGATCACCTTGTCCTCTCGTCGCTTATTATGCTTCCATCCTCTAAAGTTATTATGCGACTTGCTTCTTCGCCCACAAGAGGATCGTGTGTGACTATTATGATAGTTTTTCCAGATTCGTTTAATTTTTTAAATATATCAAGGATCCTTCTCCATTGATTTACAGCCAGATTTCCCGTCGGTTCGTCTGCGAGGATCACAGCCGGATCATTTGCAAGTGCGCGCGCTATTGCAACTCTTTGCTGTTGACCTCCGGAAAGTTGATTTGGTCTGTGATGGCCTCTTTCTTCTGGCTCTTCAAGTCCAACGATTTTTAAAAGTTCCATTGCCCTTTTTCGCCTTTCAGCCCTTGGAACGCCAGCGTAGATCATCGGTAGTTCAACATTTTCAAGTGCCGTAAGATTACCTATGAGGTTAAAACTTTGAAATACAAAACCTATTGTTCTATTTCTGAACCTTGCAAGTTGAAAATCATTCATATTCTTAACGGCCGTACCATTTATTATGATATCGCCATCTGTCGCTCTGTCAAGGCATCCCATTATCTGTAACAAAGTTGATTTACCACTCCCCGAATGACCCATTATCGCAGTGTATGATCCTTCTTCTATGGAAAAAGATACGCCCTTTAAAGCTTCTACCTGTATATCTCGTCCCATGTCGTATACTTTTTTAACATTTCTCAACTCTAAAAGGGCTGCCATGCCTTATCATCTACCTCCGAAAACACCGCGAAATGCGTTACCAGTTTGCTGGAATTGCGTAGGAACTTTCATTATGAGCACGTCTCCCTCTTTAACCCCACTCGTGACCTGAACCATCATTCCACTTTGAGTTCCAAGTGTTACAGGAGACCTTTCGTAACCAGAAGGTGTTTTTAAAAGTACATATTTTTGGCCATTTGATGCCGTAAGAATAGCCTGATAAGGTACTAAGAATCCCTTCGAAACATTTAAAAGAAGGCTTATGTTACAATCGAGGCCATACACAACTCCATACTTCAACGGATCTTGATCGAAGGTTATATTTATCGGTATGACCGTTAATCCACTTTGCGTTGTCGCAAAAGGCTGAACAAAAGAAACCTTTCCTTTTAACGTCAAATTGTTCAATTGAGGGAAAGTTATCAAAGCAGTTTGACCAACTTTAACGTCTGCAAGATCTACTTCGTTGACGTCTGCTGTGACCCACATTCCGGTATTTTGTATTATAGTTATCAAATTCGAAGAAGATGTTTGAGCGTTGACAAAATCACCCGTTGCAACGTTTAAAGTTTGAATAAATCCCGTTGCAGGAGAGGTAATCGTGGTGTAATTTAGATTTTCCTGCGCAAGTTGCAACGCAAGTTTATACTGTTGAATCACCGAAGAAGCCGATTGACTCAAAAGTGCATTGTAATAATTGTTTAGCGCTTGAATGTAATTAAGTTGGTATTGGGTTGGATTTAACCTCGCAAGAGGTTGGTTCATGCCAACAAGTTGACCTTGCTGAACGTAGACGTTCGTTATCTGTCCTGAAATGTATGGCCCTATGTTGTAAACGTTGGCCGTAACATTACCCACAAGTGGCAAATAGTTTCCTATGCTTGTTGCACTTATCGTGTACAAAACATGAGGCCCGTTTACAATGGCAAGATCTGGATTTGTATTTGAGGCCGTATTCGTGGTCGATTTTCTAAATCCAAAGTACCATACACCTGCTCCAACAACGACAATTGCTACTATGACTATGACAACGATCCATTTTTTCAAATTGATTCACCTCCGACGGATAAACCTTCCATTTGCATTATTTGTATTTCATTTAAAAGTATTTGCTGCTGGATCTGTTCAACGTTTAACAACGACTGCTGATAACTTAAATTAGCCAGCATGTAATCATCCTCACTTTCAATTCCTTCTTTGTAAAGTGCTTGGGCCGTTTGAAATGCTTGCAATGATGTTTGAACGCTATTCTGAGCGGTTGTAAGATTTATTTGAAGAGATTTTTGTTTTAAAATTAAACTTCTCAAAGACAAGATGTCCGTAGTTGTGGCATTCTGAAGATTTTCTTGCCCAATTTGAACATTGGTCAACCTTTCTTGAGATTGAATCACGTTTGATCCTCCGTTAAGTAAAGAAAAATTAAGACTTAAAGATATTGACCAACCTGAGAGGTTATTCAAAGGCACGGCAAAGGTGATGGTTGGATTTGGAATGAATGGTAAAAACCACAAATTTGCCTGTGCTTGATAAGCCTGGTATTGGTATTGAAGTGCTTTTACGTCATTTCTGTTCAATATAACATCATTCACGTTTATATTCGTTGAAAAATTTGACGTTATCGAATTTACAAAGGTCATTGTGTCCTGATAAAGTTTTGTTGAATATGGAGTGAAATTTGGAAGTGGCGGTATCGCCTGTAAAGAATTTTGGTAACCAGCAAGAGCAGATTGAGCCGAAAGCAATTGCTGATAAGCCGAATTTTGTTGAGTGTAATTTTCAGGACTTATAGAATTGTAGACATCTTTAAGCACGTTAACCTGCTGGGTGTAGAGATTAACCATTTGGTCGTAGTAATACCAGTTAAATATGTTTTGAACAAGCGTTGTAAGGTAAGACCATTTGGCATTTTGCACAGACCACAATGCGTTAGAATAGTTAGATTTTGCCTGCATCAAATTAGCCTGATCTTCAACTATAAGGCTTCTTGAAAGACTCAATTCGGGTGCTTGAAAGCTCATATTGCTAAGGTTAAGAGGCAAAGAAAATCCTATTGTTGTGGAATATAGATTCAATATACCAAGATTTATATCCAAAAATGACGCTGACTTTTCCAGGCCAGATGCGTTAAACGTTAGCCCAACGGATTGCGTTGTCAAACTTAAGGTTGGGATAAAGAAAGATGTGAGTGAGTTCAAATTATTTTGTGCCTGTATAAGGTTGATATTTGCGCTCTGATAAGTTGGATTCTGATTTAGGCCGGCATTGTAAAGGTCCAAAAACGAATTTGATGAGGCAAAAATTACCATTGGCAAAACAAGCAAGGGTATAAAGATGTATTTTCTCACTGCAGTACCACCTCTGGTTTTAACCCAATCGAAAGTATGTAAGACACAAGATCGCTCCAGTAAGTTTCAAGAGAATTGTAATAAGAAAGTTGAGCGTTGAGGTAAGGTATCTTGTACTGACTTAAATAGTTTACCGTAGATATAAGGCCCGAGTTGTATGCATTCGTGTAAAAGGCAAGGTTACTCGTCGATATATCAAGATTTGCCTTTGCATTTAACACACTTTCGTAATCGTATTGAAGTTTTTGAATCGATGATGAATAGTTATTCTGAGATGATAGCATGGCGCTGTTTTGGTTAAGTGTAGCCTGCTGGACTGCCATTTTGGCCATTTCAATTGTGTATTGTGAAGAATTAGATGGCGTTGTGCTCAAATTGTACTGCGCGTTTTGAAGGTTAAGATTTGCAAGTTTTAGATTTAAATCGTTATTCATCCACGTTGTAACGCTTTGTGGTATATTTGACAAATCTGGTACAGAAAATGTAATCTCTTGCCATTTCAATCCTGTCACCGTTTGAAAGTTGGAAAGGGCAAAATTGTAATTCCACACGGCATTTTTAAGGTTATTTTGATCAGTCGCGACTGTTACAGATGCCTGTTGCAAAGAGGTAGTTGATGCCATCGTTTTTTGAAAAAGTGCTAAAGTACTTGCATAATTCATGGTGGCAACGTCTAAATTCATCTGCGCAATTTCAACGTTTATGTTTGCTATCTCAACTCCAAATGCAGCACTTACAACGTTTGAATAATAACTTTTTAGATCATTTTGGTAGGTTTGCATGCTCGTTGTGTATGCAATTTGTGCTGACAACTGCGCACCTTGATTGACAATGGGCACTGAAGCCTGAATCATGTTCATCTGATATGTCATGCTTGCCTCTTTCAAAGTGATATTCGCTATTGCAAATGTTGTGTTGCTTGCCTGTGCGCTTTGAAAAAGTTGTGGCAGATTCATCGAAAAGGCATAAACTGGAATTACGAATAAAATCAATATCAACAATCTTTTCATGTTGCCTCCTTTTAAAATCGCGTGTGGCAAATGCCACACGCATTTTCCTTTTGAAGGGGAAGAGTTTTACTGTGCTTTAAGTTGAAGTGTGTTTATAACAAGGTCGTAGAATGGTAAATTGACAACGGCGTATATCAAGTCGGGCGATCTTAACATTTGCATTCTGGCATTCTTTCCAAAATTTTGGAAAAGATTCATCATGTTGTACATTTCTTGAGGATTCACGGTAACGTTAAAGTTGAAATTTCTGTTTGGTAAGGCTTTTCCAATCTCATTTCTCGCGTTAGGGCCAAGCCACTTTCGTTCCATCTGCATCGCTGATTTCTGAAAATAATCCTGAAGTAAAGAAAGTTGTTCAACGGTAATAGTTGATTTAACGTTGGTTATCAAATTCTCAGTTAATTTTGCATATTGAGAGTTTATTTTGCTAATTTCAAGATTTGCTGCCTTTATAGCGGTAGCATCATTTGTGACAAGCGCATCCCTAAGAGTTGTAAGTGCCTTAATCCTTTGATCTTGGAGGGCATTCACCTGAGCTTTAAAATCCTTGAGATAACCCTCGAGGGCTGAAGCCTGAGCAGAGGTAAGTTTCATGGCGTTGAAAACTTTGAGCATCTCAATTTGGGCCTCAAGTTGAACGCCTTGTGATCCTTGAAGTAGTGCACTCATATTGGACAGAAGCCCTCCAACAGAAGGCTGTGTAGAACTTGCGGATGCAGCAAAAATTCCAGTTACCAGTAACGGTATGAACAGAAGTACTAGAAACTTTTTCACAAACATCACTCCTTTTCAAAACAAATTTAATCGTTCATAAGTTTTGACGTCTAAATTTTTAGAGGGTTTTATTTTTTCACATCTCTTTCACAACTCTGTTTTGAAGTCAAAAAAATATTCCGGCACTTGAGCCGGAATATTCAAATTTGATTGAATTTCACTTTTTTTCTGGAATATATTTTTCACTGGGAATTATCGTACTTATGGCGGCCTTGTATATCATATTGCTCTGCTTCTGATCCTCCGAATCAACAAGCACAACAAAGGAATCAAAATCTTTTATTATGCCTCTTATTTGAACTCCATTTGTAAGGTATATCTTTACCTCCATTTTGCTATTTTGAAGGTAACTCAAAAAATTGTCTTGAAGACTTTCTTTCGCCATAACCTTTCCTCCAAATCATTTTTTATTTGACTTAACAACTAACTTTGTATGCTTCATCTTGTGCCTTTCTATGAATTTTATGATTGGACATCTCATCCTCCAACTCTCAAATAAATTCAAAATTACCACCTCTTTAAAATCCAGCATGATAAAAATATTTTACCACGAATTCATTGAAGAATAGACTACACTACGATGAAAATGTGTATCATGATATACTAAAGGTACA
>JAVRKN010000084.1:0-6684 GCA_031962405.1 Athalassotoga sp.
TTTCAGGGATGAATACGAAGCGCACGTGAAAGATAAGGTATGTCCTGCGAAGTCATGCAAGGCCTTGATTGCGTACAAGATAGATCCGACAAAATGCACTGGGTGCACGGCATGTGCGAGGGCATGCCCGACAGGTGCGATAAGTGGAGAGGTAAAGCACGTGCACGTAATAGACCAAGAGAAGTGCATAAAATGCGGGAGTTGTTACGAGGTGTGCAGATTCGATGCGGTAGAAAAAATCGATGCCAACGAACTTGTAAAAGTGTAAAAGAGACCCTAAAGGGTCTCTTTTGTTATACATAACTCATCTTGTGCGTCGATGTTAAGCAATTGACAAAAAACTAATAAAAACAGCAAATTTTAATATTTTATAGGCTTTTGAGTGATTTGCTGTGTATTTTGATTATTCTCTTAATCTTCACACACAACGTCTGTTATCAAAGATCATATTTTTTATTGCTACTGACTACATAAACATCTATACCAGGAGTATGACGTATTATTTCATCGACAAATTTTCCACGGAAAAATTCTTTCCATTTTGGCATTAATGGTTTACCGACAACTATCTTTGTTATGTTGTTATGAAATGCATAGTCCGCGACAACTTTTGCAACCGATCTTCCATTCATTCTTACAACTTTTGCTCCAAGTTCTTCGGCAAGTTTAAGATTTTTTTCAAGTTGTGAATTCTCAGATGAATTGGAAGTATTAACATATATTGCATGCCATTCAGCGTTTAAATCATTTGCAAGACGTTTTGTTGTACGGATCAATTCTGCCGAAAATGGACTTGGGCTGACACATACAAGCAACTTATCTGCAGCGGCCCAGGGACCAGGAATAGATCTTGCATTCATGTATATATCCATCTCTCTGTTAACTTTTGCTGCCACAAAACGCAGTGTCATCTCTCTTAGCGCTATTAGATTTCCAAGCCTGAAAAATTCATGAATCGCTCTTTCAGCCATATCCGGCACGTACACTTTACCGTTTTTTAATCTTACTAGCAATTCTTCGGGAGGAAGATCAACGAGTTTAAGATCGGCATTTTCAATAGCCGTATCAGGAACGCTTTCACGCATCTTTATTCCTGTGATTTTAGCAACAACATCATTTAAACTTTCAATATGCTGAATGTTAAGAGTTGTATAAACATTTATTCCGTTGTCAAGCATCTCCTGGACATCTTGATATCTTTTCACATTTTTAGATCCCTCTGCATTGGTATGGGCAAATTCATCGACAAGAGCTAAGATAGGTTTCCGTTTTATCACTGTGTCAAGATCCATTTCTTTCAATCTAATTCCATGGTACTCAACAATTTTAGGTGGGATGATTTCGAGTCCTTCAAGTAAATCTTCTGTTTCCTTACGCCCATGCGTTTCAATATACGCGACTACCGGAATAAGACCTCTTCCTAACAGTTCGTGAGCGGCCTGAAGCATTGCATATGTTTTTCCAACACCAGGTGCATAACCTAAAAAAATTGTCAGCTGTCCTTTTTGTTTACGTTCTTCTTCTTTTTTCGCAAGAGCTAACAAAGCTTCCGGTTCTGGACGTCTCTCATCCTCCATTTGATCCTCCACATACTTTTAACTTCATGGCTTTGAAAATTTATCAAGAGCTATGTTTAGTTCAAGTACATTTACAACTGGTTCTCCAAGAAATCCAAATTGTCTGCTTTTCGTATATTCCTTAACAAGTTTTTCTACCGTCTGCTCACTTAAATCCCTGGCCATGGCAACTCTTGGTACCTGATAAAGAGCAGCAGCCAAACTTATGTATGGATCAACACCGCTACCCGATCCCATAACAAGATCCGATGGTATTTTTGCTGGTGCATCAGGGTCAAATTTACGTAAATTGTAAATCCTTGCCTTTATCTCCCTTAAAAGTTTAGGATTTGTCGGTCCTAAATTTGAACCGGATGTGTGTAGAGGATCGTAAGGAAATGGAAGTGTAGAAGAGGGCCTTCCCCAGAAATAGCCTGGATTGCTAAATGGTTGCCCTATGAGCTCGGATCCTATGATCCTTCCATTTTCCGATATTAAACTGCCATTTGCCTGATGTGGAAAGGCGATTTGTCCGATTATATAAACAGCCAATGGATAGCCAAGGCCTAAAATTACTATAAAAATTGCGATAAGCATTACAGAAGTGAAAAGTGATTTCAGCATGCTTTCATACCTTCTTTCACAGGATCTGGATGAGCATATCTATAAGCTTTATACCGATGAATGGTGCGATAACACCACCAAGCCCATATATGAGCAGATTATTTCTGAAAAGTTTTTTTGCACTTTCGGCCTTATATGAGACACCTCTTATCGCTAAAGGAATAAGAGCAGGTATGATCAGCGCATTGAATATAACGGCTGACATAATTGCAGACATGGGTGTCCCAAGTCTCATTATATTCAAAACATCTAACTGTGGATATATGCTGCTGAACATGGCCGGTATTATGGCGAAATATTTTGCTATATCATTTGCAATACTGAATGTTGTAAGCGTACCTCGCGTGATAAGCATCTGCTTACCAATTCTTACAGCGTCTATAACTTTACTCGGATTGCTATCAAGATCGACCATATTTGAAGCTTCCTTGGCAGCCTGAGTACCAAGATTCATGGCTATGGCAACATTGGCCTGCGCAAGTGCCGGTGCATCGTTCGTTCCATCACCCTCCATCGCTACAAGATACCCCTCTTGCTGGTATTTTCGTATGATAGCGAGTTTATCTTCTGGCTTTGCCTGTGCAATAAAATCGTCAACTCCAGCTTCTTTCGCTATCGTCGCAGCCGTTAAAGGATTATCGCCCGTTACCATTATTGATTTTATACCCATGCGTTTCAGTTCGGCGAGGCGTTCACTTATTCCTCCCTTTATGATGTCCTTTAGATAGACAATTCCAATAACCTTAGAATTATCAGCTACCAGAAGGGGAGTACCTCCTTCGGCCGCTATTTTTTTGGCCGATTCTTCAATTTCTTGGGGCACATGACCACCCAGTGATTCTACGAATTCACGTATAGCATCTTCAGAGCCCTTCCTGATCTTTCTGGAACCTATATCAACACCGCTCATCCTTGTTTGGGCAGTAAAGGGTACAAATGTTGCTCCCATTGCTTCAAGATCACGGGATCGAATATTGTACTTTTTGGCAAGGACAACTATACTCCTGCCTTCTGGAGTTTCATCTGCTAAAGAGGCAAGCTGTGCGATGTCAGCAAGTTCTTGTTCTTTCACACCGTTAGCGGGTATAAAAGATACTGCCTGTCTGTTACCAAGTGTTATGGTTCCGGTTTTATCCAAAAGCAGTACATTTACATCACCTGCAGCCTCAACAGCGCGTCCTGACATTGCAATGATGTTGGCTTTTATCATTCTGAACATTCCAGCAATTCCTATCGCAGGTAAGAGCCCTCCGATCGTTGTTGGAATGAGACAGACAAAGAGAGCGACAAGCGTTGTTATACTTACAAAGCCGGAACGTCCCATTATTTCAGATGCAAAAATTGAAAAAGGGAGCAACGAAACTATAACTCCTAAAAATATGATCGTCATCATTACAAGAAGAATAGTAAGTGCTATTTCATTAGGTGTTTTTCCTCTCTTCGCTCCTTCTACCATAGAGATCATGCGATCAAGAAAGGTTTCGCCAGGATTTTTTGTGATCCTCACTATTATCCAGTCGGAAATAACCTTTGTTCCTCCAACAACACCACTTCGATCACCACCACTTTCACGTATTACAGGTGCACTTTCTCCGGTGACCGCACTTTCATTTACCATTGCTACTCCCTTTACAACCTCTCCATCTGATGGAATGATATCCCCTGTTTCAACAAGTACAATATCTCCCTCACGAAGTTTGGAGGCGGGAATTTCTTCGACAGGACCGCTCTTATCTGGTTTTGATAGTTTTTTTGCCATTGTTTCTACTCTTACTTTTCTCAAAGACTCGGCTTTTGCCTTTCCTTGACTTTCGGCCAGAGCTTCGGCAAAATTTGCAAATATCACGGTAAGCCAGAGCCATACTGAAATGCTCAACGTGAAGAAAAAATTTGGATTGGCATGAATGAGATCGCTTATACCAAGAAAGGTTGTAAAAGTCGCTCCTATTTCAACTGTAAACATCACAGGACTTTTAACCTGATAAACTGGATTCAATTTTGTAAGCGATCCTATAAAAGCTTTTCGAAAGATACTCCAATTAATTGTTCTAACTTTAGCCATGATTTAACTGCCTCATTTCATCATAAGTTGCTGTACGAAGGGGCCGAGAGACCATGCAGCAAAAAAATTAAGAGCTCCTATGATCAAAATGACAAAGACAAGCCATATCGAAAATGTAAGATCATCTGTTGGCAAAGTTCCAATTCCCCGCGAGACATAACTTTTCTTCGCAAGAGATCCTGCGAAAGCAAGCATTGGAATGGCTGTTCCGAAACGGCCAATCAACATCACAAAACCACCAAGGATGTTATAAAAGGGATTATTTGCCGAAAGACCTGCAAAAGCACTACCGTTATTATTTGCCATGGATGTGAATGCATAAAGTACCTCTTCAAATCCTTGAGGTCCAGGATTCAATATAGCCCCCTTTCCAGCCGGAATCATTAAAGCTACTGCCGTTGATATGAGCACTAAAAGAGGCATGATGAGTATAGACAGTGTTACCATTTTCATTTCAAAGGCGTCTATTTTCTTTCCCAAATACTCAGGTGTTCTCCCAACCATTAAACCGGCTATAAAAACGGCAATTATGACAAAGGCTAATATACCGTAGAGTCCTGATCCAACACCACCAGGTGCGACTTCACCAAGCATCATCAGAAAGAGCGGAACAAAACCTCCCATTGGTGTGTAAGAATCCAACATGGAATTAACAGCGCCGCACGAAGTACCTGTGGTTACAGATGTGAAAAGTGCGGAACCCGCAATACCTAAGTTTACCTCCTTTCCTTCCATATTTCCACCATACACACCCATGGCTGTAATCGCTGGATTTGTAGTTCCCTCATACCATGTGACTACAAAAGTCATCGGGATAAGAATTATCAACATGGCAAGCAGTATTGCGATTCCTTCTTTCATCTTTCCAACCATCTTGCCAAATGTAAAGGTGAGACCTAATGGAATTATTATGATTGAAAGTATTTCAATGAAGTTCGAAAATGGTGTAGGGTTTTCAAATGGAAATGCGGAATTTGTGCCAAAAAAACCTCCCCCATTTGTCCCAAGCATCTTTATGCTTTCTTCTGATGCAACAGGTCCCATCGGGATCACCTGCTTGGTAATTATTTGTGACGAATGAATTATGGGATCGATAAGGTATACTTTAACATATGGAGCAAAATTTTGAATTACCCCTTGAGAAACAAGTATTATCGATACAACGAAAGCTAAAGGTAAAAGAATGTAAAGCGTTGAACGCGTTATGTCAACCCAGAAATTGCCTATTGTTTTGGATTCTTTTCTTACTATACCCCTTATAACAGCAATAGCTATTGACATACCGGTAGCGGCTGACAGAAAATTTTGAACTGTTAAACCAAACATCTGTGTGAAAAAACTCATTGGATGCGAGTAAGATTGCCAGTTCGTGTTTGTCACAAAACTGCTTGCGGTGTTGAAAGCAAGATCCGGTGAAGCGGCTTTAATATCTTGAGGATTAAGTGGAAGAAAATTCTGCCACCTCAAAAATATGTAGAGTATTAGCATGCCTACCCCATTGAATATAAGCATCGACATTGCATATTTTTTCCAGTCCATCTCTTCTTCGGGGTTTACACCAGTAATACGATATATAAACCTTTCAAAACCTCCAAAGACCTTTTCAAGGCCGAATGCTTTTTCGTTGTATACCCGCTCCATGTAAAGTCCGAGCGGGTAAGCAACAAGGATCGAAACAATAAAAAAGAAGGCGATCTGAAATATCCCGTTCGCACTTATCATTCAAACATCTCCGGTTTTAGCAAAGCTATGAAAAGATAAATAAAAAGACCGATTGCTATTATCCCACCGATTATATATACGATATTCATCCTCTCACCTCACCTTACAATCTATCTATGTCTCCAATCATAAAGACAATTCCGAATCTTTTTTGGTTCAAAAGTGCAATGAAATTTATACACTCATGATCTGAAAGTTGGTCCCTATAAAGGTCTTTAAAACCATCTTTGACTATCTTGTCAACTAACATTATGTGCGATTGTTAATTTACATTTTTCTTCTTGCTCTATGCACACAACTTCTTGAGTTAATTGTAAGTTCTATTGACACCAAATAATCTGTATTTTTCACCAGCGTATATATACGTCTTTTGATACCATGAGAATGTCTTCAATCGTCGACTATTCCAATCCTTGCCGCAGACTATAACACAATTTATCCTTATGAGAGTTCTTTTTCCTTTGACGTTGCCGTAAATTTTTATAAGTTTTTTTAGTTCTTCATCCGATAACCTTTTTTCTTAGTATCGTGAGTCTATGTTCTATTTTATCACATTTTTCGTGTGTATAAAGTGTAATCAACCAAAAGAGATCCTGCCGCAAGTAAGGCTGGACCTTCTCCTATGTTTGATTTTGCTGCCGAATAAGAACCCCCACCACCAGGATTTGCCCTGGCAACTTGGGCGTATGAAATGCTTACTATCACAACAAGTAAAATTAT
>JAVRKN010000085.1:0-6666 GCA_031962405.1 Athalassotoga sp.
ACGCTACGTACAGTTTTGTATAAAAGAAAATCTTAACTTTTAAGTGCTTATATTCATAACATATTTGGTTTTATCATTATTCGATATCTTTTAAATGAAAGAGGTGGGGTGATATGGACATTTCAGAGCGTGTGCGAGAGATAGCACGTTCAAATGAAAGTCCCTTTGTGTTGATGGACCTCGACATAATCGAGGATAATTACAAACAATTGGTAAAGGAAATAAACGGTGTAAGGGTGTTTTACGCCGTGAAAGCCAATTCTCATCCGAGAATAATTAAAAGACTTTACGAGTTAGGATCTTCTTTCGACGTTGCTTCTCGTGGAGAGATAGAATTGCTTCTCAACATGGGAATTCCTGGATCAAGGCTCAGTTTTGGAAACACGATAAAGAAGGAAGAAGATATCCGCTTTGCCTTTAACAAGGGCATAAATTATTTTGCCGCCGATGCTGAGATGGAACTCGAAAAAATAGCAAGAAATGCACCGGGCGCTCAAGTTTATCTTAGGCTTGCGATGAATGGATCAGACAGCGATTGGCCACTTTCTAGAAAATTTGGTACAAATATAGATCACGTCAAAAAACTTGTCGTTTACGCAAATGACCTTGGTCTTGCACCAATTGGTGTTTCTTTCCATGTGGGCTCTCAATGTTACGATAAATACAGTTGGAAAGATGCATTAATGCAAGTTGCTGACATATTTTGGTTTGCAAAACTTGAGGGTATAAAGATGACCACCATAAATCTTGGTGGGGGAATTCCCGTCAAGTATGTAAGAGACATTCCGACTGTCGCTGAGATAGCCGCCGTCATAAATGAAAGTATAGATGAGTACTTTAACTTCATGGAAAGGCCAACGCTTTTCATAGAGCCTGGTAGATCTATGGTTGGTAACGCCGGAATCTTGATTTCAAGAGTACTTCTTAGATCTTCGAAAGAGAAAAAAGATTGGGTTTACATAGATGCCGGTGTTTATCATGGCCTTATGGAAACCATAGAAAATCTCAGGTATACAGTTGTAGTCGATGGAAAAGACGATCATCCAAAGAAAACTTTTACCCTTGCAGGGCCTACTTGCGACAGTATAGACGTTGTTTACGACGAAGTAGAATTACCCGAAGACATAACGCTGGGAGACATAGTCTATTTTGTTAACGCTGGCGCATACACCCTTGATTACAAGACCCACTTTAACGGAATTGAAGGGCCCTATGCACTTTTCTTAGACGAAGTAACCACCAAATCCAAATCAACTCATGAGACAAATGTTGCCGACAGTTAAAAAAGATGATATAATTTAACAGACAAATTTTTGGAGGTGTGTTAATCATGAAGGCAGTCGTTGATGAAGATACGTGCATAGGTTGCGGAGTGTGCGAAAGTTTGTGCCCTGATGTTTTTAAACTTGGCGAGGATGGAAAGGCTCACGTTATAGCAGATGATTGCAGTTCTGGCTGTTGTGAGGATGCCAAAGATTCCTGCCCAACGGGAGCAATTTCGCTGAAGTGAATCTTTAAATATACGAGGCGGGGCAAAACCCGCCTTTTAATTTTTAACAATTCATGTTATACTTAAATATGGCATATGGCCGTCGGAATCTGTCCTCGCAATGCGTGGGATTCCTGTGGGGCATTATGCTCTCCGCTAAGATTCGGAATTTAAAGTTGGTTGAGTATATAATAAATACTTAGTTAGAAAGAGAAAGGGGTACAAGAAATGTCAAAGAAGTGCGATATTTGTGGCAAAGGTGTTGAAACGGGTCATAGAATAAGCCACTCTCACAGAAAAACTCTGAGAGCATTTAAACCTAATCTCCAACCCGTAAGTGTTAAAGGCGAGGATGGAAAAGTAAAACGTTTGATGGTCTGTACGCAATGCCTTAAGGCTGGAAAAGTTCAGCGTGTTTGACCGTCATCTTCTTAATTTGAAATATGAAAAGCAGAGGCACTTATGCGGAGGTAAATACCAACACTTTCCTCCGCAATATTTTTGAAATATCAAGAAGATCGAATACCCACGTCGCGCCCGTTTTAAAGGCCGATGCTTATGGCCATGGCGCGGTGAAACTTGCACATGTTTGTGAAGAAAATGGAATAGGTTTTTTGGTTGTCGCTTTTTTGGAAGAAGGCATAGAAATACGTGAAAGCGGCGTTTTAATTCCAATACTTGTACTGAACTATTTCGATCCCAAATACGCGAAAGAAGCCGTTCTTAACGATCTTAGCGTTACGATCTTTGCGAAAGATCAAAAAGAAGCCATCTCTGCGTGTCTTGGGGATGATGATAAACTTAAAGTGCATCTGAAGGTAGATACCGGCATGGGAAGGCTTGGTCCTACCACAGATGAGGCCATTGAACTTTACGACGAGATACAAAAAGACAAAAAATTCATTTTCGAAGGTGTCTACACACATTTTGCAGCAGCAGATGATCCTTCAGATCAATTCAACGCGCAGCAGATCGAAAAGTTCAACAAATTTCTTGAAAAGATCAGAAGGCCCAAATACGTACACATTTCCAACAGTGCGGCAGCGACGTGTCTCGATCTAAAAGTTGGAAATATTTCAAGAGTTGGCATAGCCGCATATGGTCTTCAACCTTCCGAAAAGGTAAAAATCGATTACCTAAAACCAGTCATGAGCGTTCATTCAACCGTTGCATTTATAAAGTCAATACACCAAGGAAGGACAATAGGTTATGGACACACCTTTACCGCTCAAAAAGAAATGAAAGTGGCAACTATACCCTTTGGATATGCAGACGGATTTCCAAGAGTGCTTTCCAACAAGGGGTTTGTACTTTTAAAAGGCAAACGTGCTAAAATTCTCGGAAGGGTAAGTATGGATCAAATCGTCGTTGATATTTCAAACATAGAAGATGTTAAAATCGGAGATGATGTTGTTATAATTGGAAAAAGTGGTGAGGATGAAATAACGGCTGAAGAGATTGCGCGACTTGCTGGAACGATAAATTATGAGATAGTCTGTGGTATTTCAAAAAGGGTACCGAGAATCTACATCTGAAAAGTGGTGAATCTGTGAAATTAGGAGATTTGTTTAGCGATGAATATCTGGCAAAACTTGGATTTATAAATAAAAATTCGACGGATAGGAAGATGGTCGCTGATATCGTTGAAAATGACAACGTCGAAATAGATCTTAAAGTCTTAAGCAAGAGATTGCAAGAATCAAAGGATGGAAAAAAATTTCTTCTGCTTACACTTGCAGATAAAACCGGTGAAGTAAGGGCAATAGATTGGTACAACGCGGGAGAAAATGATTCAAAGATAAAGATCAATTCCATAGTAAGAATAAGGGGACGCGCAAGCGTCTATGCCGATAAACTCCAAATAGCCATAGATAAAGAAAGAGATGCCGTCATGATCTTAAAAGAAGGAGAGTACGATCCCAATCTTTTCCTTTCGATCACAAAAAAAGATGTACCCACAATGTATGCCGAATTTCAAAAGATCATTTCGAACGTATCGAATAAAGATATCAGAGAACTTTTGATTTTTCCATTTCAAGACGAAAAATTTGTTGAATCTTTTCTCGTTGCGCCTGCGGCGATTGTCGTTCATCATGCTTACAAAGGAGGCCTGCTTGAGCACACTCTGGGCGTCATGAAATTGTGCGTTGAGATGGCAAAACTTTATCCAGACGTAAACATGGATATCCTCGTGGCAGGAGCTGCCTTTCACGACCTTGGCAAGATGAAAGAATACGAAATAAGATCGTACGGCATAGAAAGGACGACTGACGGTGAATTGATAGGTCACATAGTGCTTGGTGTTGAGATGGTGCGCGAATGGTCCAAAAAGATTCAAGGGCTCTCACAAAATTCACTTCGGCACATCGAACATCTTATACTTTCCCATCATGGTGAACTCGAACTTGGTTCACCCACAATTCCGAAAACAACTGAGGCGATAATACTTCACAGTGCCGATGATCTCGATTCCAAGATGGGACAGATAAATGCTTTAAAAGAAAAGAGTTCTGAAAACGATTGGAGTGATTACGATAGATACCTCGGAAGAAAGATCAAACTTAATTGGGAAAATGAAGAGTAATAAAGTGATCTGTTTAGGAGTGCAAAGATGACAAAAAAACTCGTTATCGTTGAATCTCCAGCAAAAGCTAAAACAATCCAAAAATACCTCGGAAAGGATTACGAGGTTTCTTCTTCTCAAGGTCATGTGAGAGATCTACCAGAATCAAAATTTGGCGTTAAAGTCAATGGCAAGATAGAACCTGAATTTGAAATAATAGAGGGAAAAGAAAAAATAGTAAAGGAGTTAAAAGCCCTTTCTAAAGACAAAGAAGTTTTATTGGCAACTGATAACGACAGGGAAGGGGAATCCATAGCATGGCATCTTGCATGGATTTTGGGACTTTCAATCAAGGATAAAAACAGAATAGTCTTCAACGAAATAACCGAAAAGGTTATAAAAGAGGCCGTTAAAAATCCGAGAACAGTTGATTTGAAGATGGTCAATTCTCAATTGACGAGAAGAATTCTTGATAGGATAGTCGGTTACAAGGTTAGCCCTCTTCTTTGGAGAATATTTAAAGGTAAATTGAGTGCTGGAAGAGTTCAATCTGCTGCCTTAAGAATGCTCGTTGATCAGGAAAAGAAAGTACGCACATTCAAACCACAGCAATATTACGAGATTAAGGCCAAGATCTTTGAAGAAAAGACAAAACTGAAAATTTTTGATGGAGAAGATCTTGATAAGAAGCCTTTCAAAAAGATGGACGAGGCTCAAAAAGTCTTCGATTACATTTCAAAATCAAAATTTAAGGTCGCAGATGTTGCAATTGAAGAAGTAAGGGTAAAAGCACCTTTACCTTTTAAAACAAGCACGCTCCAACAAAGCGCTTCGTCAGTACTCGGCTTTACGGTCTCAAAAACTATGAAACTTGCCCAGGAACTTTACGAGGGTGTTGATTTAGATGGCGAGATGACGGCTCTTATAACTTACATGAGAACAGATTCTTACAGAATATCAGAGGTTGCAAAGGTAGAAGCGAAAAAGTACATAGAAAAAAATTTTGGTAATGATTTCATCGGTTCAAACAGAATCATCAAAAACGCTCAAAATGCACAAGATGCCCACGAAGCGATAAGACCAACATATCCAGAAATGGACCCGGAAAAGTTAAAGGGAAAACTTTCAAAAGATCTTTTGTCAATGTACACTCTTATATGGAAAAGATTTATGGCCTCTCAAATGTCAGATTCGATCTACAAAAAAAGTACCATTACCATATCTGATGAACAAAATCGTGCAGTCTTCGTCGTGGAATTTAGAAAAAGAATCTTTGATGGCTTCGAGCGCGTAGAAGACACGAAGGGAGAAACGAAGACTTTTCCCGAGATCAAAAAGGGTCAAAGTGTTAAAGTTGAAGATCTTTCAATCGAAGAAGAAGTGACTTCTCCTCCTCCAAGGTATACAGAAGCAACTCTCGTTAAAAAACTCGAAACGGCCGGTATAGGCAGGCCAAGCACTTATGCAACCATAATACAAACACTGCTTGACAGAAAATATGTCATTCGAGATAAAAAAACTCTCATTCCAACCTTTCTCGGCATAATCGTGAATGAATTTTTGTCCAAAGAATTCCCGAATATAGTCGATCTCAAATTCACGGCCTCTATGGAAGAAGAACTTGATCTCATAGAAAAAGGGAAAGAAGACTGGCAAAAAGTTCTTAAAAATTTTGACAAAGATTTTGAGTCAACTCTTGAGAAGGTTAAGTCAAATTTGAAAGATTCATTCGTTTCCATTGAAACAAACGTAAAGGCTCCAGATGGCACTTACATGTACCTCAAATATGGAAGATATGGACCTTACCTTGAGTCAAAAGATGGAAATTATAAAATGAGCATACCCTCTGGTTCGAAAATAGACTATGATTGGCAAAAAGTTCGCATAGAGATGGCAAAGCCTGAAGTTTTGGATGAAAAATGTCCAAAATGTGGTGCACCTCTTGTAAAGAGAGTTGGCAAATATGGAGAATTCATATCTTGCAGCAGGTATCCAGAATGCGATTACACAAGGGCAATTCCAAAGTATGCACGTGGTAAATGTCCAAAGTGTGGTGGAAACGTTATAGAGAGAAAAAGCAAAAAGGGGAAAACTTTCTTCATTTGCGAAAATAACCCTGGAACCTGTGATTTCATAAGTTGGTATGAACCTTCAAATTACAGGTGTCCGGAAGATGGAGAAGTACTTTATTACAAAAAGAAAAAAGGATCAGAGGTTCTCTTTTGTCAAACCTGCAAGAAAGAGTACGAAGAATCGGATTTAAAGAAAGATTAATTTTTGCTTCTTTATCATCCGCCATAACTGCCATTTCGATGCCAGGAATGGTTTCTTCTGTTTTCGTTTGGTTTGGACTTGTCCCTTTATTCTTTGCCCTAAGAGATGACGGTAACCTTAAATTGCGCTTTTCATTTTTGATCGGTTGGTACTTTGGCGCACTTTACATGGGCATATCGACGTACTGGCTCTTACCAACGCTTGTCAAAAATATAGCGCTTTTCAACAATTTTCCACCAATATTTGGTGCGCTTGCATTTGTGATGTTTACCATCATAGAGGGATTGTTTTTTGGTGCTTTTGCCTTTTTCTACGTCCTATTTCAAAAAAAGTCGCGAAG
>JAVRKN010000086.1:0-6626 GCA_031962405.1 Athalassotoga sp.
CCATGCGCCATTTGGATTAGATTTAGTATATAATATGATCAAACAGACAAAGGAGGAAGTGACGATGACGGAAATTACCAGAGAGATATTAGACAAGTACCTGGAAGTTCCGATGAAACCAAATGACAAGTTTAACCCAACTTTGTGCGAGTTGTGGGAGATGGCCAAAGAGTATTCTATTCCAAACAATTCAGGACTGCCTCTATTTTATCCTCGGGTTAAATCAAGAAGTGCAAAATTCACAAAAAATTACGAGATGGAAGATCCAGAAGCGCAAAAATATCTCAAGGATGCTCAAGACTTTATAGAACACAACGATATGATCAAGGTGGAAGCGAGAATAGGCGAAGGGTCAGAATTGACATTTCGCGCGAGATTGTTTGTGAGTGCCAAGTATCCTCAACTTGCCTTCATGTTCAAGAAGAATCTCTTTGAAACAAATGGAGAAGAGTTGGAGCAGGTAGATGTTATAACAATTCCAGAATACCCTGAAAGAAAGATCCTCGTGTTTCCCAAAGCAGGCCTTGAATTGATCTTGGGAAGCGATTATTACGGCGAGACAAAAATGGCCGCCTTAAGGCTTGCCATGCATCTTGCACGTGAAAAGCACGGTGCGCTTGGTTTGCATGCCGGAAGTAAGGCTTACAACCTTAAGATTGGATCTAAAATGGAGCACATCGGCGTTTTGATCTTTGGGCTGAGCGGTACGGGAAAGACGACTCTTGTCTGCGCGACTCATGATTTAAAGCCACCCGAGTCAATAGAGATAATTCAAGACGATATAAACTTCATAAATTCAGATCTTTACGCGTGGAGTTCCGAAAAGAATTTCTACGTCAAAACCGAAGGAATAACCTCTCAACCTTTGTTGCTTAATGCTGCCAGAGATGTGGGTTCTATACTCGAAAATGTTTACGTCAACGACAAAGGGGAGATAGACTTTGACAACTTCAGCATAAGCACGAATGGGCGGGCAATAGTTGAAAGGGACAAGATACCTTACAAATCAAAGTCCTACGGTATGGGAAAGGTCGATGCGTTGTTTTTCAACACCAGACGCGATGATCTACCTCCAATCCTCAAAATCGACAGCGTTGAAAAGGCAGCGGCCATCTTTGCACTTGGAGAGTCGACCATAACGAGTGCTGATGATCCCGCAAGGGCAGGCCAGCCAGTTAGAACCGTTGGATTTAATCCGTTCATAATAGAAGATCCGGCAAAAGAGGTAAACACGTTCAAGAAGGCACTTAATGGGAAAAAATTCAAGGCGTTCATAGTCAATACGGGATACATTGGTGGATGGAATGGTCTTAAGATAAAACCTCAGGACACTTTCATGTTTGTGGAAAAAGCCCTCAGAGATGAGATAAAATTCGAATACGATCCGGACATAGGATTTGAAGTGCCAAAAGAGGTAAAGGGCGTTGATATAAGTCGTTTTGACATTCGCAATTTTTACTCGCAAGATGAGTACAAAGAAAAGATGAAAAATCTAAGACGTGAGAGGATAGAATTTTTAAAGACGCTTGAAGGACTTGACAAAGATATATTGGAAGCGATATAAGGCACCAAATCTTAAAGCGGAGGGCATCCTGCCCTCCACCATAACCACTCACTAATCCCTAATCTCTATTCCCTAATCTCTAATGTGCCGTAAAAGCGCACGCGCTGCCATCATGGTGCCTTCTTGTTCGTATCCGCTCACGCCAAGCATTGTTCTTATTTCGCCGACCTTTACTCCTGTCTCAAACATCTTTTTAACGTAAATCTCTGCCAACTTTTCATGGACCTCTTTTCTCTGAACGGCTCCAAATGGGTTTGCGAAGTACGAGAAAGAAAGGCCTTTTTCAGACGTCGTGCCCTTTGCCATTCTCGCTCCAGCCGAAAACACCTCAAGAGCACTTTTGACATCTTTGAAAAACAATATTCTTTCATCGTCTGATTCAACGGCTGTGTAATTGTTTGCGTAGAGGAAAAAGTCTATCTTTATCGGAGTTATTATCTCTTCGTAGTTGTCAAATGGCACTATAACGCGCGCGTTGGTCTGATCCGGATTCATGAAAATGCTTCTGTCCAGTGTTGAATAGGCATATCCTGGAGGCAGATCGTCAAGCCTTACGAATGCCCCAATTTCTGTGCCATATGCGACAATCTTACCGTCTTCTATGCTTAAAGATCCCATGTCATCGATGAGTATATTCACAGAGTCAACTTCATCGAGATTGCCCAGAGCATAAAGCGTTTCTGATTTGCCAGCTCCGCTATCGCCGACAAACATGGCGTTGGCTTGTTTTCCGTTTTTGAGTTTTATCGATGCTAAAGATCCATGAATTGGCAATTTACCTCTGTCTATCATTATGAGGTTGTGAACTGTTAGGATCATCTTTTTGGCATATCCAAAATAATCATTTTCGTCAAGATCCGGTATAACGCCCACGTATATTTCATCCTCGTATATCACGCCGTCTTTGTATTCCTTACCGATCTGATCGATTGGAAGGCCGAAGATGACTATGCCGTCTGGCTTTTGTGGATCGTTTGGTTCTCCTATGTCAAAAAGGTTAGCAAGGCCGGCCGCGTGGGCAAGGTATTTGTAATTGAAATAAACGTATATGAGCAATTTCCCGACGTGTATGGGAATTGCATACCATCCAGCGCCATCAAGGCTGACTTTAGAGAGAAATTTAGACTTGACGACTGGGAAAACGCCCGTTCTTTTATTTGATTTTGTGTGAAATATTGCCGGCGGTGCAATTATGCTGTTCCATATGAAGGGTACTGAATACATCCATTCGTAATTCATACGCTTTTTAAGGGGCGCTCTCATTTTGTCCGTTATAAATATGACCTGGGCTCCGCTTGGAAGTTGCCTGAAAACTTTTTGCGTCTTTAAGGAGATGTTGAATTCAAGATCCCTGTAAAGGTTCCTGACGGTATTTTCAAATTCATCCCCCAAATACATCGCAGATTTAAGGATTCCATTTCTCTCATTTATATCTTTAGAAAATCTCTCTCTTTTAACTATGAATCTGTGCTTTGCCCTCCAAAAGTCGTAAAAACCTTCAACAAAGTCATGAAGTTCAACCCTTGAAGTTGCGTCCATATCTTCGACGGGCTTTAAAGTAAGTTTGTAAATAAAATCCAAGAGTTCTTCGTATTTGTAAGTCTTCTTCTTGAACGTTTTCAAGGCTTTGGGAAGACTGCCTTTCTTTTCAAGGCTTTCAAGGTATTCCTTCATAAACCTTTTGAAGTAACCGCTTGATATTATCTGGTTGTAACTGTTCACAAAAGTTCCATTTATAACGATTGTATCCAAAAGAATCACTCTCCTTTAGGATTTTTCAAATAATCAGAATTTTTAACGATAACTTTTTTGTTAAAAATCACCTTGCTTACCGTCGATGGCAACTTCATCTCAGGTCTTTTTAAACATTCCATTATGAGATCAACTGGAAGAGATGTTATAACCCATATATCCGAAAGATCGACGGCGTCTTCTGCCCTCAATGGGGCTTTTTCTAAGGCCATTTTCACCGCCTGAACGTATTTTTCGAGATCTATTTCTGAACTATTGTTATTCATCACATGCCTCCAAAAACAACTTTTTCTTTCTTAGGATCATAGCACATTTTGAATTGATCAATTCAACTACTTGAAACTTCTAAAGATTCTGTGCTACAATATCTTCGTGATTAGCGATGGGAGATCGTCTAATGGTAGGACTGCGGACTCTGGATCCGCCGGTGGAGGTTCGAATCCTCCTCTCCCAACCAGAGCCGGGGAACCGGCTATTTTCTTTAAATTCTGTGATAAACTTTTGTTAAGGAGGTAAATCATGAAAGAGTTAAAAGCCGATGAGATAGAGATCGACCTTTCGAACCTTAACTTGCCAAAATCCACTGAAGATGTGAAGATAGAAGTAAAATTTGATCATCAATCAAGGGCTTACCAAGCCTTAAAAGATGCCATAAAACTCGATAACAAAAATTACAACATTTTTGTGGCAGGCCCTACTGGAAGTGGCCGCCATACATTTGTGAGAGAGTTTCTGAATCAGGTAGTTTCTCAAATGCCAGTTCCAAAAGATTGGGCTTACGTTTACAACTTTTCAAATGCCTTTGCTCCCAAGGCTCTTTCTTTTGATCCCGGCGATGCACAAAGATTCAAAGATGCGATGTCGAGAGCAAAAAAAGAGATTTTGGAATCCATAAAGAGAGCCTTTGAAAGCAACGATTACGCAAAAAGGAAAAGCGATCTCGAAGGCAAATATGCCACAAAAAGAAAAGAACTTTGGGACAGTTTGAACAAAAAATCTTCGGAATTGGGTTTTGTCGTTCAAGTGGGGCCGACGGGCATAATGACAATTCCCGTGATGAATGGGAAACCTTTGAGCCAGGAAGAATTTGACGGCTTGAATCCAGACCAAAAGAAACTTTACGAAGAAAATGTGATTAAATTAAAAAAACTTATCGACGGAACGCTTCACAAATCGCGCGTTCTTGATAATGAATTCAAGGATAAAATTGACAAACTCGACGAAGAGATAGCAAAATTTGCCATAGATCCAATTTTTGAAGATCTCGATGAACAGTTTAAAAATAATGCCGATGTCGTCGATTTTCTTAATTCAGTGAAGAAGGATATTCTTGACAACCTTGAAGTTTTGAGAAGCGATCAAACTGATAAAGAGAAGTTCATGTCCCGCTACGACGTGAACGTTGTCATAGACAACTCAAAAGCTCAAGGAGCGCCAGTTGTGGAAGAATTAAATCCCACCTACGCGAATCTCTTTGGAAAAATAGAGTATTACGCTACGATGGGCACCTTGCAAACTGATTTCAAATTCATAAGATCTGGCGCATTCCACAGGGCAAATGGGGGATTTATGATCCTCAACGCCGAAGATCTTTTCAGGTCAGAACTATCCTGGGATGCAACAAAAAGACTCATAAACAGCGGCACCTTGAAGATAGAAAATATTCAGGAATACCTTGGATACGGCATAACCGTAACGCTAAATCCAGAGCCGATACCTGCAAATGTGAAGATGATCATGATCGGAGAGCCATGGATTTACGATTTGCTTTACCAGTACGATGCTGATTTCAGAAAGTTTTTTAAGATAAAGGCGCCCTTTGATTGGGAAATAGAATTATCACCTCAAGGAGTAGAGTATTATCTTCAACTTTTAAGGTCTGTCATAGACAAAAGAAAGTTGCTTCATGTGGACGAAAGCGGAATAAAGGAAATAATCAGGAGCGGTATGCGCTTGATAGAAAAAAGGACAAAAATTTCAACTCAGGCAAACAAGATAACGGCCATTTTGATAGAAAGCGATCACAAAGCAAGAGAATTGGAGAAGAAAAAGATAGATGCTGAATCTGTCAGAGAGGCCTTGAAGGCGATGGAAATGCGCCATTCACTCGAAGCAGATCGGATGCTTGAATATTTCAAAAACAATGAGATAATGATAGACACATCTGGGGAGCGGATCGGTCAGGTCAACGGTCTTACTGTCATAGAGGGCGGCGATTATCCATTTGGAATGCCCGTTAGGATAACGGCAAAAACGCATTTGAGCGATACTGGAGTCATAGACATTCAAAGAGAATCAAACATGTCAGGAAAGATATTCACGAAGGCCGTTCTGATAATTTCAAATTATCTTAGCGCGAAATACACGACGAAACATCCACTTTCATTTGCGGCAACGGTCAGTTTTGAGCAAACCTATTCGATGATAGAAGGTGACAGTGCCTCAGTCGCAGAAACGTTGGCCATCATTTCTGCCATCTCAAAAGTGCCGCTGAAACAATCTTTGGCAATAACAGGATCGATAAACCAAAACGGAGAAGTTCAACCCGTTGGAGGCATTCCTTACAAGATAGAAGGATTTTTCAAAGTGTGTAAGATCAAGGGGTTGACGGGAGATCAGGGAGTTATAATTCCGGAATCAAACGTTGATGATCTCGTGCTTGATTCGGAGGTAATTGAAGCCATAAAAGCGGGGAAATTCCACATTTGGACCGTTAAGAATGTCGACGAGGCCTTAGAAATAGCAACTGGTAAACGTGCAGGTAAAATGAATGAAAAAATGAATTACGAAAAGGGGAGCGTCAATTATCTTGTGGTTAAAGAGATAGAAAGGATATCCAAAATGGAAGAGAAATCTGAGAAGAAAAAGGTTGGAAAACACAAACCAACCAAAAGGAAAAGAAATGCCGAATCTCAGAATTTCGTAGACGAAGAGGATGATGACGAAATTTGAAGATCATACTATCCACTTCAAATCCAGATAAAGTCCTGGAAATCCGTGAAATAGTAAATCTCGACATCGAATGGGTTGTCAAAAAGGTAGAAGTTGAAGAAGATGGAGAAACCTTTGAAGAGAATGCCATAAAGAAAGCAAAAGCGGCTTATGATCTTTACGGCCCAGCCGTCGCTGACGATTCTGGCCTTGAGATATACGCACTTGACAATTTTCCAGGGATAAGATCGGCAAGATTCATGGAAGGCGCTGATTATTCGGTTAAAAATGCAAAAATTCTTGAAATGATGAAAGATATTCCCGAAAGCGAGCGTGGAGCTCGCTTTTCTTGCGTTGCCGTTTATTACGACCAAAAGCC
>JAVRKN010000087.1:0-6613 GCA_031962405.1 Athalassotoga sp.
TATAGCAACAAACAGCCTCTCTTAATGAGAGGCTGTTTGTTTTTCAGAATTTGTATTTTCAGCACTTTGCTTGGTCATTATATCTTTTACTTTCTCGCCAACTCCACCCTTTCTGCCCGGAACGCAAAGATCGAAGGAGGCATGTTGCTCAACTATTGCGTGCGCATACGCTGCGCATCCTGCGTAACCGCACATGCCACAATTTGCCCCCGGTAGCACTTTGATTATTTCTTCAACTTTAGGATCTTCTTTTACCTCGAATTTTTTTGCGGCCACCGAAAGTGCCAACCCTATTCCAAAACCCATTATTCCAAGCACCAGAATGGAATAAATAAAAGTCATCATCTCGCTCACGCCTTTATCATACCGTTAAATGCCATGAATCCCATCGAAAGTACAAAAGCCGTTATGAAGGCTGCCGGCATGCCTTCAAAAACAGGCGGGAGTTCGTCTATACTGAGTCTCTCTCTTATGGATGCGAAAAGGATTATGGCAAGGGCATAGCCTAAAGCTGATCCGACAGTGTTAAAGATCGTTTGCATGAGATCGTAATTTTGATTGAGATTCAAAAGCACAACTCCGAGCACAGCGCAGTTTGTCGTTATCAAAGGCAAATATATACCGAGCGCGTTGTAAAGCACTGGATTGGTTTTTTTAACGAAAATTTCTATGAATTGGACTAATGCCGCTATGACAAGCACGAAGACGAGTATTTGTAAAAATTCGATATGCCATGCTACGAGTAAAAGATTAAGTACCCATGCGGATATGCCAGAAACGACCATAACGAATATGACAGCTATTGACATTCCAACTGCCGTGTCTATCTTTTGAGAAACGCCAAAGAAAGAACACATACCAAGAAATCTTGAAAGTAAAAAGTTGTAAACGAGCATTGCTGAAAACATCAAAGCAAAAAGTTCACCAAAATTTGCATTCATTTGCTTTCATCTCCTTGCACTTTCTTCTGGCTTCTCAACCTTCCTATGTACCTAAAAAGTCCCATGTAAAGTCCTATTACCAAAAATGCTCCCGGAGGAAGTGCCACTACAAAGACATTGTAGGCCGAAGACCAGATGTGGTATCCAAAGATTGTGCCGGAATCAAAAAGTTCTCTTGTTATTCCAATCAACATTATTGCCCCAAGAAATCCCATACCCATACCAAGACCATCAAGGAAAGATTTCCAAGGCCCATGTTTGGAGGCGAAGGCTTCGGCACGCCCTAACGGAACACAGTTGACGACTATCAAAGGTATGTATATTCCAAGACTTACCCACAAACTGTAGGTGTAACCGTGCATGAGAAGGTTTACAACCGTGACAAAAGCCGCTATTATCGAAATGTAGACCGGTATCCTTATTTCGTTTGGAATTATATTCCTGACAAAAGAGATAAAAAGGTTTGAAAGTGCAAGCACGCCAAGTGTGGCCAATCCCATTCCAAGTGCGTTGTCTGCACTTGTTGAAACGGCAAGCACCGGGCACAAACCAAGTACCTGAACAAAGGTTGGGTTTTGTTTTATCCACCCAGCGGTCAGTACGGCCAAACTTGTTTCGCCATTTTGATTAGCCATCATTTTGCCTCCTTTTCAAGAAATTCGTACATCGCATTCAGAGTGTTGGCAACGGATCTGGGCGTTATGGTTGCTCCTGTCATAACATCGCTTGTCACGATGATGCCATTATCTTTGTACTGCGTTAAATTCGACATGTAATTTGATGGCAATGGAAAGAGATCTGCATCTTTGTTGACCTTTATGGTATCTTTAAATCCAGAATTTGGAATATCGAAAAACCTGCTTCTGACATCAGGATCGTTTATTTTCGCACCAAGACCTGGTGTTTCATTTGAATAATCTATCACATCTATTGCATTTTCAAAGAATCCACCATTTTTTTGCTGAATAAAGGACGCCACCGTTACAACTCTACCACCAAAGCCTATACCGTAACCTGTTAAAACGTAGATGTTGCTCCCGTCCTTTCCCTTGAAGAGATAGGCTGGAGAAAGCACATATCCGGGCAATTTGGTGTTAGAATAGAGGACGCCAGAAGAGTCTGACTTCCATATTTTAGCGTTAAGTTGAGCCATAGTTTCAGGAATTTGATCTTGATTTACAAGCAATTGACCCGTCGTCTGATCTGTCAAAACGAATTTTATTGCTTCAAGTTTGGCGTTCAAATCGGCCTTGGCAATTGGGGTGTATGTCATAAGATAAACCCCCGCAAGTATCACTCCTATCGCAACCATAACAGCCGTTAGAATTAAAGCAATTTTGACGTGATTAGCCATTTTCCTTCACCGTCCCAAATACCCTTCTCTTTGTGAATTGATTTATGAATGGCACAAGTGCATTCATTAAAATGATGGCAAAGTTAACACCTTCCGGATATACACCTATGTATCTTATGAGGACGGTTATGACGCCTGCCCCTATTCCAAAGATCCACTTTCCTTTTGGTGTAACAGGACTTGTGACAGGATCTGTGGCCATAAATAAAGCGCCAAGCATTAAACCGCCAACCATTATCGAAGTTAAAGGATCGTAATAGGCAGATGGATTAGCCATCCAGAAAATGGCCGATAACACGAATGTCGTTCCTATGTAAGCGACTGGTATTTCGAAAGAAACTATCTTTCTCCACCACAGGTAAAGGAAGCCTATTATCAAAAGCAAAGCGCTTGTTTCTCCTGCGGAACCTGGAATTATTCCGAGAAATGAATTCAATGTCAGTCCATGAAAAAGTTGGGTCGCTGCAGCAACTCCATGCAATTTTGCTTCTCCCAATGGCGTTGCAGTTGTCGCAACATCGTAAGCGGGCTGCCAAAAATGAAGCCAATTAACTGCTGGCCACGTGATCATAGCAACTGGAAATGATATGTACATGAAAAGCCTTCCAACAAGCGCGGGATTGAATGGATTGTTGCCTATGCCACCGAATATCTCTTTGCCTATTATTATCGCAACAAGAATACCACTTGCCATCGTCCACCAGGAAATGCCTGCCGGCACGTTGAAAACAAGCAAAAGGGCTGTAACAGACGCAGAAAGATCTGGCACAAAATCTTTTTTCTTTCTAAAAACTCTCATAACGAAGAATTCCAAAAATTCGGCAAAGGCCATAGAGCCAATTTCCAACAATAGCATGTACCAGCCCCACATCAAAACGGCAAGTACAGCGGCAGGCGTTAAGGCTATGAGAACATCTAACATTATCCTTCTTGTCGATATGTTATCGTGTATATGAGGTGCCGGTCCTGTCAAAAGTTTCATCCGATCATCGCCTCCCAAGTGTCCTAACGACTAATTTTGCCGTCTTAAAGGCTTTGACGTGATCTATGTTTGCAGGACACACGTAAGCGCATGATCCACATTCTATGCAATCCATAAGATGATCCTCTTTCATCTCGTTGAACATTTTCTTTTTGAATTGTTTGTAAAGCAAATAAGGTTCAAGTTGAGTTGGACATGCTTCGACGCATCTGTAACACCTTATGCAATTCGTCTCTGGATTTTTTTTCACAAGCGCTTCAGGCAAAACGGTTATTCCAGAGGTGCCTTTAGATATACCAACATCAAGCGATTCAACCGCTATACCTGTCATTGGCCCCCCCAATATAACTCTCTGCGTCTCTTCTATTGGAGAGGCAATATCTAAAAGGTCGGATAGCGGCGTGCCTATTCTTGCAAAAACATTTTTGGGGTTTTTAACGCCTTCTCCAGTTATGGTTAGCCCTCTTTCTATCAAAGGCTCTCCGTATTCAAGCGCTCTGTAGATAGCTCTCGCCGTTGAGACGTTATCAACGACGACACCAACATCCATTGGAAGACCCCCAGATGGCACTTGCTTTTTTGTTATGGCATATATAAGATGTTTTTCTGAACCCTGAGGATATTTAGTTGGCAATTGAACAACTTCTACGCCAAAAGATGCGCCGGCCTTTTTCATTGCTTCTATGGCATCGGGTTTGTTTTCTTCAATGCCAGCAAATATCTTAGTCGCACCGATAGCCTTTGCAATGGCAACTCCCCCCTTACAAATCTCTTCTGCGTATTCGACCATCATTCGATGATCGATGGTAAGGTATGGCTCACATTCTGCTCCATTCAATATTACCGTATCGACTTTTTTGGAAGGAGCAAGTTTAACGTGAGTCGGGAACGTAGCACCACCCAATCCCACTATGCCTGCTTCAGCAACACGTTTTTTGATCTCATCAGGCGTGTAATCTGTGTAAGGCTTTGCATCGAGTTTGACCCATTCGTCTTCTCCAGTTCTTTCTATGATGACCATGTCTGCAGGTCTGCCAGTTACGGGATGTTTTTCTTTCTTTATCTCAACAACTTTGCCCGTAACAGGCGAA
The DNA here is from genome assembly GCA_031962405.1 of Athalassotoga sp. Taxonomy (GTDB): domain Bacteria; phylum Thermotogota; class Thermotogae; order Mesoaciditogales; family Mesoaciditogaceae; genus Athalassotoga. Next base: position 4,369 of record JAVRKN010000087.1, read on the forward strand.
TGAAGTGGGACTGAAACGAATCCGTCCGCCTCGGCTATCTTTTGGCCAGTTTTAACCTCTGATCCCGCTTGAACGATCAATTTTGGAGGATTACCAGAATTTTGAGCAAGAAAGAGATAGAAACGTTTTGACAAATTAACGCTCTCAATTTTGGAATCTTTTGCCAATTTTTTTGTTGGCGGATGGATTCCTCCTTTGAACTTCCAGACTATCAAGATATCTCATCTCCTTAAATTTTAAAGATTCGAAGGTTTTTCTTTAAGTCTTCAATGTGATTTTTCTGTGATTCATAACCCTTTCTATTCATCAGAGCATAAGTGTTCTGCTTCCCAAGTTCTACGCCAGGTTGATCGAAAGCATTTATGTTGTAGAGAAAGCCCATGGCGGTGACGAGCAATTCGTAATAACCAAAAAATCTTCCAATTTCTTTTTCCTCTATTGAATCAAAGGAAATGGTAAGATTTGGTCTTCCATGTTCCAAAAGCGCAAGAGATGTCGCTTCTTGCTCGTAATTTATGAGATCTCTCATCTCATTGTTGCAAAGGTAAGAAAGTTCTTTCCTATCTTGATGAACAACTGGAATTTTGATCTTTCTCCTAAACGATTCTACCCTTAAAAATGTTATGACTTTGTCATTTGGGCCTTCCATGTAAAGTTGAACTTGAGAATGTTGATCTATCGTTCCAAGGGATTTTATGGGAGTCTGGCCAGCGTTGACGATTTCTCCGGTAAGAGACTTTTCTTTTCCAAGAGACTCTGCCCATAACTGTCTATACCAATCTGCAAGCGTGTAAAGCGCGTTAGAATAAGGCATCATAACTGAAATTGATTTGCCGGCACGAGAATAAAGGTAATGAATTGCAGCGTTAAGAAGAACTGGATTTTTGAAGGTGTCATCTTCATTTCTGAATCTATCAACTTCTTCTTGGGCACCATCAAGCATCTTTTTTACATCAACGCCCGTTGATGCAGCACTTAAGAGACCGACGGCAGTCAAAACACTGAATCTTCCACCGACATTTGGAGGAACTTCAAGGGCGGGAATGCCCTCATCTATCGAAATTTTTCTCAGCACTCCCTCATTTGGATCAGTTGTGAAAATAAGATGCTCTTTGGGATCAAGGCCACGTGCTTCGAGGATTCCCCTTACGACAAGATAATTAGCCATAGTCTCAGAAGTTGAACCAGATTTGCTAACCACGTTAAAGATACTTTCGGCTGGATCTATAACGTCCAAGATCGATGCTATATGTTCTGGATCGACGTTATCCATGACAAAAAATCTTGGAAATCCATTTCTTTTCTCCTTAGGTAAACTATTCCACATCGGATGAAACAACGCACCAAAGACAGCCTGATTCCCTAAGGCCGATCCGCCTATGCCAACAAGCACAAAATTCTCAAACTTTCTGCATTTATTTGCCATCTTGAGAACAGATTCTAAATGTGCTGAATCCTTAAAAACTTTTACAAAGCCTGGAGGATTTTGCCTGAAATTTTCCAAAAAAGCATGCAATCTGCCCGTGATACCTTTTATATCCTCGTATTTTACGCCATCAAGCAAATTCTCACCAAGTGCATTGGTGAAGTCAAATTTCAAAATTAATTCCTCCCTTCAATATATCAAAAGACTTTTAACTTCGTAATTTCTAAGATTCTTTCTTGGCTCAAGAAAAGAGAGTTCGCCAAGAAAAGCCATGCCACAAACGATGCCTCCCAACTTTTCAACGAGATGTGCCATCGCAAGCGATGTTCCTCCTGTTGCAAGTATATCATCTATTATGACAACTTTTTCATTTGGATCGATGGCATCAACATGAACTTCGATCTTTGCTTTGGCATACTCAAGGTAATATTCTTCGCTTACCGTAAAATAAGGCAATTTGCCTGGCTTTCTTATAGGAACAAATCCTATTTTTAGAGCGTATGCTATCGGTGCCGCAAAGATGAACCCTCTTGCTTCTGCTGCAACCACTTTTTGCGGTTTCCATTCAGCGACCATTTTTGACATCTCTTCAATCGCAAAGGCAAAAGCTTCTGGATCTTTTAAAAGCGGTGTTATATCTTTAAATGCAACTCCATCCTTCGGAAAATTCTGAATGTCCCTTATGTAAGATTTCAAATCTAACAACTTTTACACTTCCTCCCGATCGAATTTACACATAAAGTATGATATCACAAAAATGGCCTTTAGTATACTATAATCTCAAACCCCCTAATCTCTGTATTTGCCATATGCTTTCCG
>JAVRKN010000088.1:0-6497 GCA_031962405.1 Athalassotoga sp.
AGGTGTATAATTTGTTTGGAATGTGAGGATAAGGACTGTCAATATGGCTAAAATTTTGCTTGTCGAAGACGATAGGACAATAGGAGAGATCCTTTCTTTGTATCTCGGAAAACAGCACGAAATTGTCCTCGTTGATGATGGAATCGAAGCGGCTAAAATCGTTAAAGATGGTGATTTTGATCTTTTGCTGCTTGATCTTATGCTTCCTGGACTAACGGGAGAAACTCTTGCACAAATCGCAAACCTCAAGGGTATTCCCTTTATAATTGTGACGGCAAAAAATTCTGAAGAAGATGTATTAAATGGCCTTAAACTCGGAGCGGTAGATTACATAACAAAACCCTTTTCACCGAAAATTTTGGTTGCAAAGATAGAAAACTTTTTTGCCAGAGATCTTAAATCACCACGGTTGAATTTACACCTTAACGAAAGGGAACTCATAACAAGCAAAAAAAAGGTATATCTCACCCCGATCGAGGCTAAACTGATAGATTTTATGCTTAAGAATCGTGGAAAGATTTGTAAAAGAGAGGAATTACTTGATATATGGGAGGACAAAAGGTCGGAAAGGATAGTGGATGCAACCATAAAAAATTTAAGGAAAAAACTTGAAGGTAGCGGAATAAGGATAAAAACGGTGATAGGTCTTGGCTACACGATCGAAGAATCAGAAATTATCGACTAAATTCATTTTGTACGTTATAATACCCGTTGCCATAATGGGCATATTGATGGCTTTTGCCGAACAGAGGATTTTTGAGAATAGGTTTGAAAACTTTGCAAGAGCACAATTTATAGGCAGAAATTTCTACGGCATTAGTCCGTATTTCTCGGAACAAAGGTTAAAAAACATAGATAAAGTTAAAAGCATGACAATGTTAGAGATATTAGTCTCATTTGTTTTTGCCTTTGGTACTTCTTTGGCAATTTCAATCATTTTGGCAGAACTCTTTCAAAACAAAATCTCTCAATCTCTTAAAGAATTATCCAATGCGATCGAGAAGATACAATCAAACGAAAAACCTGATTTTTCAAATGTCACTTTTTCTTACGAATTATCGGATTTGGCGAAAAAAATAGAAATGCTTTCTGAAAAGTTATCCGAAAGGTCTATGGCGAGAAAGGCCATGACCTCGAGCGTTTATCACGAAGTGATGACGCCGCTTGGAGTTGTGAAAATGGAACTTGAGGCCTTAAAAGACGGCGTGATACCTTACGAAAAGCCACTTGTCGATAAAATGTTGATAAGCGTGGATCATATCTCCGAAGTGCTTAAAGATCTCAAAAATATTGAAGGTGAGGAACTTGCTTATTCCAACGAAACCTTTGACGCTGGTGAAAAAACGGAGGAGATCTTCAAATCTTTCATGGCCGTATTTGAATCAAGAAATATAAAATTTGCAACACAATTTGAAAATGTTCAAATAAGCGCAGACAAAAAACGCTTCAAACAGGTGATCTTCAATTTGCTTTCAAATGCTGCAAAATACACCTTACCTGGTGGCACGGTTCGTGTTAAAACTGGGAAGGAAGGAATAGAAATTTCAAACACCTTCAAGGGAAATCCACCAGAAAAATCAGATTATGGAACGGGCTTAAAGTTCGTGAGTAATTTTTGTGAACATCATGGATTTGAATTTTCAATTAAAAAAGCCGATGAAAATATCGTGGTTTCAATTAAATTCAAAAATTGAAATTTTTAAGTAAAAATGTTATCATTGATGTTGTAAGGGAGTTGTTCTGTGGAGCGTGAAAATGGAAAAACCAAAATTTTTCAAAACGATGCCCGATTACAAAGAACTTGTCATTTTGTCTGAAATAGATGAAAATTCAGAGATAACTCAAAAGGAAATAGCCATCAAATGTGACATAACTCCACCGATGGTCAACAAATATCTTGCAATTCTTGAGTCTAAAGGCGAGATCGAGATCAGGGGAACAACAACTCGAAATACTACTTATCACCTCACGGCTGAAGGTAAAAACAGGCTTATGGTGCTTAACATATCCTACATCAGGGAAATTTTAAGGATGTACAAGGCATCCGAAAAAAATTTCGAACCTGTATGGAATTACCTCATTTCACAAAAGTTGAAAAAAATATTGCTCTTTGGCGCTGGTGATATCGGAGAGATGGCTTTAGAGATAATGGAAAGCCATGGCATTGAGATTGTGGGATTCATAGACGAAAATGAAAAAAGAATCGGGAATAAAATACAAAGATTCACGATAAAGTCTGTTAGTGACTTGAATACATTTGATTTCGATGCGATTGTGATAACTTCTTACCGCCACGGTGAGGAAATGGCAAGTAGGATAATCTCAAAAAGTGAAAAACCCGTCTTCATTTTCTTTCTTGAAAATGGTGTTACGTACCTTAAGCATGTCGAAATGGAAAACAAAAGGGAGGGTAAGTGATGTTAGGTTGGATAATTGGAATTGCCGTGGTTGTCATTTTGTTGATCATAGTGATATGGTTGATCGCGGCTTACAACTCTCTTGTAACACTTAAAAAGAGAGGGCAAAATGCATGGGCTCAAATAGACGTTCAACTCAACAGGCGTCACGACTTGATTCCAAACCTTGTAGAATCTGTAAAGGGATACATGAAATACGAACAAGAGACACTGCAGAAGGTCATAGACGCAAGATCAAAGGCGGTGAGCGCCGGAAGTGTTAAAGATAAAATAGACGCTGAAAATCAACTTACGGGTGCACTTGGGAGATTGCTTGCCGTATTCGAAAGATATCCAGATCTAAAGGCAAATCAAAATGTTCAGATGCTTATGGAACAATTAACAGACACGGAAAACAAAATAGCGTACTCTCGTCAATTTTACAACGATATAGTTACAAGATACAACACTAAAACTGCAGTCTTTCCATCGAACATAGTTGCAAATCTTTTTAAATTTGAAGAAATGACTTTGTTCAAAGTTGAGGAAGAAGTTAAAGTTGCGCCAAAGGTAGATCTCAATCTTTGAAATTGAAAAAGGAGGCATAAAATGTATGTAAAGAACACAAAAGAAATTCTTGATAAGGCTAATGCCGGTTATTACGGTGTGGGAGCATTTAACATCAACGATTTGGAGTTTTTAGCCGGAATTATAAGTGCAGCGGTCATGAGAAAATCTCCAGTCATAATCCAAGTAAGCGAAGGTGCTATGGCTTACGCTGGAAATGGTGACTTCAGGAAGGGTGCAAAGGTGCTTGCAGACATGGTTAGAAGGTATGCCGATAATATCCAAGTTCCGGTTGCCCTTCATCTTGATCACGGTCATGATCTTGATCATGTGCTTGCTGCCATAAGGGCAGGATTTACGTCAGTTATGATCGATGCATCTGCAAAACCTTTCAAAGAAAATGTTGAGATTACCTCAGAAGTTGTAAAAATAGCCCATGCCGCTGAAATTTCTGTTGAAGCAGAACTTGGAAAGCTCGTGGGTGTTGAAGACAACGTTTCTGTTGCAGAAAGAGACGCAACGCTTGTCGATCCTGACGAGGCAAAGGTCTTTGTCGAAAAAACTGGCGTTGATTTTCTTGCTCCAGCAATTGGAACGAGCCACGGTGCTTTTAAATTCAAAGGGGAAGCAAAATTAGACTTCGAAAGACTGAAAAAAGTCAAGGAGATGACAAAAATTCCACTTGTGCTTCATGGCGCCTCAAGCGTGCTTGAAACTGACGTGGAAAAGGCAAATTCTTACGGAGCGAAAATAGAGGGTGCAAAGGGAGTTCCATTTGATATTCTGAAAGAAGCCATAAAGTATGGCATAAATAAGATAAACACAGATACAGATTTGAGGATTGCATTCATAGCAGAACTAAGAAAATCGCTTTATGAGAAACCATCGGATATAGATCCAAGGGATTTCTTTAAGCCGGCAATAGAGGCCGTTAAAAACGTAGTTGCCCAGAGAATGGACATACTCGGATCGTCTAACAAAGCTTAATTGGAGGTGTCTTAATTGAAGATTCTCGTGATCAACGCTGGAAGTTCGTCTTTAAAATATCAACTCTTTGACATGAAAGACGAAAGTGTCTTATGCAGTGGAATAGTTGAGAGGATAGGTTTGAATGGTTCGAGGTTGGTGCACAAGGCTTATGGTAAAAAATATACAGTTGAAAGTACTGTAAAAGATCACAGAATTGCTTTGAAACTTGTGCTTGATATTTTAACAGACAATGAAAAGGGAGTTATAAAGTCCATGAACGAAATAAATGCCGTTGGTCACAGAGTCGTTCACGGTGGAGAAACATTTTCAGGGTCGGTGCTCATAGATGAAAAGGTTATGAAGGCACTGGAGGAGAACGTGGAACTTGCACCCCTTCACAATCCACCGAATATAATGGGAATAAAGGCGGCCAGGGAATTACTTCCAGATGTGCCTCACGTTGGTACATTTGATACAGCCTTTCACCAAACATTGTCAAAAAAGGCTTATCTTTATGCCATACCTTTGAAGTATTACGAGAAGTACAAAATAAGAAGGTATGGTTTTCACGGTACTTCTCATTTTTACGTTTCACATAGAACGGCTGAAATTTTAAATAGACCCATCGAGGAGATGAAAATAATTACATGTCACATAGGAAATGGGAGTTCTGTAACAGCCGTCAAATACGGAAAAAGTGTTGATACCTCAATGGGTTTCACGCCTCTTGAAGGACTTGTTATGGGAACAAGATCGGGCGATCTTGATCCGGCAATTGTTACCTTCTTGCAGGAAAAAGAAAATTTATCTTACAAGGAGATAAATAACATTCTTAACAAAGAAAGTGGTGCTTTTGGACTTTCAAATGGCCTTAGCAGTGACATGAGAGACATAGAAAATGCCGCACTTGAAGATCATAATGAGATTGCCAAAATTGCCCTCGACATATACGATTACAGAATAGCAAAGTATGTGGGCGCCTATGCCGCAGCGATGAACGGTGTTGATGCCATAACGTTTACAGCCGGCGTCGGAGAGAATTCTGCATACACAAGGGCTGATGTTTGTTCTTACCTTGAATTTCTCGGACTAAAAGTGGATCCAAACAAGAACAACGTCCGCGGTAAAGAAGCGATAATATCCACCGATGATTCCAAGGTAAAGGTACTTGTTGTGCCGACGAATGAAGAACTTGTAATAGCACGTGATACTCAAAAAATCGTGCAAGACATAAAGAGATGAGGAGGAAGTCTCATGATATCGATGAAGGGAAAGAGCATAGTAAGTATAGACGATTTGACCATTGAGGAATTGAACCAGTTGATTGACACATCGATTCGCCTCAAAGACGAACTTTACAGCGGTGAAAGAAGAGACATATTGAGTGGAAAAACGCTTGGCATGATCTTTGAAAAACCTTCTTTGAGAACACGAGTTGCCTTTGAAACTGCCATGACGCAGCTTGGTGGTCATGCGATATATTTGGGCCCTGATGATATAAAACTTGGTAAACGTGAAACAACGGAAGATATAGCACGCGTCCTTTCGAGCATGGTGGACATCATCATGGCAAGGGTTTTTGCGCACAAAACGGTGGAAGATCTTGCCAAATACTCACGGGTGCCCGTTATAAACGGACTTTCTGATTTCGAACATCCAACACAAATTGTCGGTGATATGGTGACAGTCAAAGAAAAATTTGGGTACTTCAAAGGATTGAAATTCTCCTTCATCGGAGATGGCAACAATGTTGCAAATTCAATAGCACTTGCCGGCGCAAAATTGGGAATGCACATCGTCGTTGCTTCCCCAAAAGGGTATGAACTTCAAAAGAAAGTCGTTGAAAGATCTCTTGAGATAGCAAAGTCAACGCAGGCGAAAATAGAAATCACAAATGATCCATCCTATGCTGCAAAAGATGCAGACATTATATACACTGACGTGTGGGCTTCGATGGGACAGGAAAGCGAGGCAGAGGCGAGAAAAAAGATATTTGCGCCGTACCAAGTCAACGCAAAGATAATGAGCCTTGCCAAGCCAACTGCAATTTTCATGCATTGTTTGCCGGCACACTACGGCGAAGAAGTCACTGAAGATGTGGGGCATGGCGCTCAAAGCGTGATTTTTGAAGAGGCAGAAAATAGGCTTCATTCCATAAAATCAATGATCGTGCATACGGTGAGATGATTTGAGTGTCTTCGTTTTGAGATAACACGAGATAAAACGATATAATGATAGGAAAGTACCATTAAAAAGTCTTTTTTGTCTTTAATTGTTCTTGATCACTTATAATCGCCGTAAATTGGGTATATGCCAAAATGAAATTTGGTTTATAATTGTTTCAAGCCTAAAAGGAGGCGATACCATGCAGGAAAAGAAAGAAAAGAAACAGGAAAAAAAGCCAGATAAGAAAGAAAAGAAATAAGTAAAAAATTTCAGGAAACAAAATCCCTTCTTGAATTCGAAGAAGGGATTTTTTGATCTTCTCTTTTTCGATGATAGGAATTTGTCCTCGCTGCGCTGCGGAGGCTTTCTCTGGGGCACCACGCTCTCCGCCAAGTACCT